>NZ_BAAAIZ010000062.1:29854-100106 GCF_039526425.1 Streptomyces thermospinosisporus | reverse complement strand
CCGGGACGCCGAGGAGACGGCGGTGCTGCCGCCCGTCGCGCCCGGCGCGGCCGACGAGACCGCCGTCCTGCCTCCGGTGCGCGGCGACGGCGGCGAGGGTGACGGACCGGGCCGGGGCGCCGCGGACCGCGTCCCGCCGGGCTACTTCCGCGACGAGAGCCCGTCGGCCCCCGCCGACGGCGCGGACGCCAGTACCCGCGAGCTGCCCCAGGTCGACGCCGAGCCCGCCCCCCGCCGGGGCAGGCGTCGCCGGCGCTCGGACTGGGCCGAGGAGACCCCGCTGGACGACCTGCCGTCCCTGGCGGACGAACTCCTGGGCCCCCACGAGGACGACCCGGGCGACGACGGGGGCCGGGGCGACGACGGGGGCCGGGGCGGCCGACGCCGGCGTTGAGGGACACCTCCAGGGCCGGTCATTGGGTTGACGACCATGGGGCCCGGTACGGGCCGGGTGCCCGTACCGGGCCCTGCTCGCCCGTCGCTACCGCGCCCCGGTTCGCCTGCCGCTGTGCCCCGCGGCCGTCATCGCGGTGCCCGGCCGCGGTCGTCGCGGTGCCCAGCCGCGGACGTCGCGGTGCCCGCCCGCGGTCACCACTGTCAGTGCGCGCCCCCACAATGGACAGCGCAGACCGGATGTGAGGCGCAGACCGGATGTGAGTGAGAGGCAGCGGGATCCATGACCGTGTGGGACGACCTCGTCGGGCAGGAGCGGGTGAGCGCGCAGCTCGACGCCGCCGCCCGGGACGCCGACGCGATCGTCACCGCCGCGGCGGCCGACGAGCCCCTGCCCGAGGCGTCGAAGATGACGCACGCCTGGCTGTTCACCGGCCCGCCCGGCGCGGGACGCAACCAGGCGGCGCGGGCCTTCGCCGCCGCGCTGCAGTGCGTCAGCCCGGACCGCGCCCTCGGCGGATCCCCCGGCTGCGGCTTCTGCGACGGCTGCCACACCGCCCTGATCGGCACCCACGCCGATGTCACCACCGTCGCCGCCGTCGGCAACGAGATCCTGGTCAAGGACATGCGGGACACGGTGCGCAAGTCGTTCACCGCCCCCGCCAACGGACGCTGGCAGATCATCCTGGTCGAGGACGCCGAGCGGCTCAACGAGAAGTCCGCCAACGCCGTCCTCAAAGCCGTCGAGGAGCCGGCCCCGCGCACGGTGTGGCTGCTGTGCGCCCCGTCCATCGAGGACGTGCTGCCGACCATCCGCTCCCGCTGCCGCCATCTCAACCTGAGCACGCCCTCCGTCGACGCCGTCGCCGACATGCTGGTGCGGCGCGAGGGCATCGAGCCCGAGATCGCCGCCGCCGTGGCCCGTGCCACCCAGGGCCACGTCGACCGGGCCCGCCGGCTGGCCACCGACCCCGCCGCCCGCGAGCGCCGCGCCGCCGTGCTGAAGCTGCCGCTGCGGGTCGGCGACATCGGCGGCGCGCTCCGGGCCGCGCAGGAGCTCGTCGACGCCGCCGCCGAGGACGCCAAGCAGCTCGCCGAGGAGATGGACACCAAGGAGACCGACGAGCTGAGGGCCGCACTCGGCGCCGCCCAGGGCGGCAGGCTGCCGCGCGGCACGGCCGGCGTGGTCAAGGAGCTCGAGGACATGCAGAAGCGGCGCCGCACGCGCACCCAGCGCGACAGCCTCGACGTCGCCCTCACCGACCTGACCGGCTTCTACCGCGACGTCCTCGCCCTCCAGCTCGGCTCCCGCGTCGCCATCGCCAACACGGACATGCAGGACGCCCTGGAGCGGCTGGCCCGCTCCAGCACCCCGGAGTCCACGCTCCGCCGCATCGAGGCGATCACCGCCTGCCGCGACGCCCTCGACCGCAATGTGGCCCCGCTGCTGGCGGTGGAGGCGATGACCATGGCCCTGAGAGCCGGCTGAACGCTGCCGTTCGCCCCCGTTCCTCCCGCCGTTCGCCCGCCGTCCGCGCCCGCTTGCGCAACACCGCGCGGGGGTATCGCCGTAACTCGTACGAGGCACGAGCCGCACGCACGGCACTCGAGCCGTTGCACAGAGTTACGCTCGCAGGATGTACCCAAGGCGCACCCTTAGCAGGACCCGAACCGCGGCCACGCTGCTCGCCGTCGCCGCGCTGCTGCTCGCCGGCTGCTCGGCCGGAAGCTCGACGAGCACCGCCAGCTCGGCCGGCCGGGAGGCCGAGGCGGCGGCGCTGGCCCCGCTGCCCCGCTCCACACCGGCGGCCCTGAAGCCGTACTACGCGCAGAAGCCCCGCTGGCGCGACTGCGGCGTCCCCGGCTTCCAGTGCACCACCCTCAAGGCACCGCTGGACTACGCCGACCCGTCGGCCGGGGACGTCCGCCTCGCCGTGTCCCGCAGGCAGGCCACCGGGCCGGGCAAGCGGCTGGGCTCGCTGCTGGTCAACCCCGGCGGCCCGGGCGGCTCGGCCGTCGCCTATCTGCAGCAGTACGCCGGGGTCGGCTACCCCGCCGAGGTGCGCGCCCGCTACGACATCGTGGCCGTCGACCCGCGGGGTGTGGCGCGCAGCGAACCCGTCGAGTGCCTCGACGGGCCCGCCATGGACGCCTACACGCAGACCGACCTCACCCCGGACGACCGGCGGGAGGAGGGGGCGCTGGTCGAGGCGTTCCGGAAGTTCGCCGAGGGCTGCGGAGCGGACGCGCCGCGTCTGCTGCGCCATGTGTCCACCATCGAGGCAGCGCGCGACATGGACATCGTGCGGGCGGCGCTGGGCGACAGGAAGCTGAACTTCGTGGGCGCCTCGTACGGCACCTTCCTGGGCGCCACCTACGCCGGGCTGTACCCGGACCGGGCGGGGCGGCTGGTGCTGGACGGGGCGCTGGACCCGTCGCTGCCCGCGCGTCGGCTGAACCTGGAGCAGACGGAGGGCTTCGACACGGCGTTCACCGCCTTCGCCGAGGACTGCGCGCGGCGCAGCGACTGCCCGCTCGGCGCCAAGGGCACGCCCGTGGAGACCGTCGGCAAGAACCTCAGGTCCTTCTTCGACGAACTCGACGCCCGCCCCATCCCCGCCGGTGACGCCGACGGCCGCGAACTCACCGAGTCCCTGGCCACCACCGGGGTGATCGCGGCGATGTACGACGAGGGCGCCTGGGAGCAGCTGCGCGAGGCGCTCACCTCCGCGATGAAGCACCGGGACGGCGCGGGACTGCTGCTGCTCTCCGACAGCTACTACGAGCGCGAGGCCGACGGCAGCTACTCCAACCTGATGTTCGCCAACGCGGCCGTGAACTGCCTCGACCTGCCGCCCGCCTTCGCCTCGCCCGAGGAGGTCCGCAAGGCGCTCCCCGAGTTCGAGAAGGCGTCCCCCGTCTTCGGCGAGGGCCTGGCCTGGGCGTCCCTGAACTGCACCTACTGGCCGGTGGAGGCCACGGGTGAGGCGCAGCGCATCGAGGCGAAGGGCGCGGCCCCGGTCGTGGTCGTCGGCACCACCCGCGACCCGGCGACCCCCTACCGCTGGGCCCGGTCCCTCTCCGGCCAGCTCTCCTCGGCCCGCCTGCTCACCTACGACGGCGACGGTCACACCGCGTACGGCCGGGGCAGCCGCTGCATCGACGCGGCGATCAACGCCTACCTGCTCCGCGGCACCCCGCCCGCGGACGGAAAGCGCTGCTCATAGCGGCCGTGCCGGTCCCTGAGGGCGGGGCGGGACCCCGCCCTCAGGGCCGGTACGAAGCACCCCTGGAAACTGTGTAGACTTACCGGCGTTGCTGATCGCACCATGGTGCGCACGGCGCGCCGCCTTAGCTCAGTTGGCCAGAGCAACGCACTCGTAATGCGTAGGTCTCGGGTTCGAATCCCGAAGGCGGCTCAGAGAGACCCCAGGTCGCACGGTCGTGACCTGGGGTTTTGTGGTGCTCGGGGCATGACGCTCCGCGCACGGGGGGCAATAGGGGCCGGGGCCTCGGACGACGGACCGGGCTTCGGCGCCGGCTTGGCTCTCGGCATCGTGTCGGGGGCGGCCGGGGCACTGGCCCTGGGCGGACTGGCGCTGCGGCTGCGAGGTGCCATGCGGTCGAGGAACTGAGGCCGGCCGGCAGCTCCGAACGACGTCCGCCCACCCGCACAAGGCGCGGTGCGCTCGCGAGGCAGGCAGGCAGGCGGACGGACCGGGCGTCAGACGCTGGCGTGCGGCTTGGTCTGCTCCGGCTCCGGGGTGACGGCCTTTGTCACGGACGGGCGGATGAAGCGGTCGGCAAGGGGCGCGACGTAGCGGGCGGTGAGGGGGCCGATGACGACGAGGATCAGGACGTAGGCGGTGGCCAGCGGGCCGATGCGGGGCTCGACGCCGACGGCGAGGCCGGCGATGACGATGGAGAACTCGCCGCGGGCGACCAGGGTGCCGCCGGCGCGCCACCGGCCCGCCCCCTGGATGCCGGCGCGGCGTGCCGCGTACCAGCCGGTGGCGATCTTGGTGCAGGCGGTGGCGAGGGCCAGCAGCAGCGCGGGGACGATGACCGGCGGGATCGCCGCGGGGTCGGTGGACAGGCCGAAGAAGACGAAGAAGACCGCGGCGAACAGGTCCCGCAGCGGGGTGAGCAGGCTGGCGGCGCCCTCGGCGACCTCGCCGGATAGGGCGATGCCCACCAGGAAGGCGCCGACGGCGGCGGAGACCTGCAGTTCCTGGGCTATGCCGGCGATCAGGATGGTCAGGCCGAGCACGACCAGCAGCAGCATCTCGCGGCTGTCGGAGGAGACCGCGCGGCTGATCAGACGGCCGTGGCGCAGGGCGACGTAGAGGACCGCGCCGACGGTGCCGAGGGAGATCAGCAGGGTCAGGCTGCCGCCCGCCAGGCTCACCCCGGCCAGCAGGGCGGTGAGGATCGGCAGGTAGACGGCCATGGCGAGGTCCTCGAGGACCAGGATGCCGAGGACCACCGGTGTCTCACGGTTGCCGAGGCGGCCGAGGTCGCCGAGGACCTTGGCGATCACGCCCGAGGAGGAGATCCAGGTGACGCCGGCCAGCGCGGCGGCGGCCACCGGGCCCCAGCCGAGCAGCAGCGCGGCGATGGCGCCGGGGGCCGCGTTGAGGACGAAGTCGACCGCACCCGAGGGGTACTGCGTCTTGAGAGTCGTGACGAGTTCTGAGGCGCTGTACTCCAGGCCGAGCAGGAGCAGCAGGAGGATGACACCGATCTCGGCGCCGGTGGTGGTGAACTCCTCGCTGGCGTCGAGGGGGAGGATGCCGCCATGGCCGAAGGCGAGTCCGGCGAGCAGGTAGAGGGGGATGGGGGAGAAGCCCACTCGACCGGCGAGACGTCCCAGCAGCCCCAGTCCGAGGATGATGGCGCCTAGTTCGATGAGCATGGCGGTGGTGTTGTGCACGGGCGTCTCCTCCGGTGGGTTCGGCGGCGGCGTCTGCGCCTGGTCGGCTTGCGGTGGCGTGCGGGCGCTGTCGGCGGGTGGCGGTCACCCTCCGCTCAGGGCCGGATCGGGCCGGGCGGGGCATGGCCGGGTCGTGCTCCGGCGCGCGGGTGCGCGGCGGAGCAGGAGTGGTCGGTTACGGGGTGGGTCGGTCCGGCAGCGGGGCCGCGCCGGGCTCGGCGTGCCTGCCCGTGGACCGGGCCGTCATGGCCCGGCCGGGCGGCGATGGGCGCAGGCCGGGGCAGGCCCGGAGTGCGGGTGGACCGGGGTTCAGACTCGGGGAGCGGACGGGCACGGATCGGGCACGCTGTCACGAGCCGTGTTGTCGATGCGCACAGCCCTGACTCGATCCATGTCACGCCCCCCATCGCATCGCGCCGGTTCCGGGAACGTCCGGAAGCAACTTCTCCAACTTCAAAGAGTGAGCGAGCCAGCGCTCAGCGGAGCGTCAAGGCTCGGTAAAGAAGCTTAGCGTACGAAAAATCACGCATAGCGCACGTACTGCTGCAAACAGGTGAAGTCGGCGTTGAAGATCGCACAATTTACCGAATGTAACGCCGGTGTCATTCGGTCTGCGTCGTCGAGTGCGTCGGCTTCGAATGCTTCGAAAGCTTCGAGGGCTCCGGGGGCTCGGAGGGCTTCGACGACTCCGTGGACTCCGTGGACTCCGTGGGTTCCTCCTCCGGGGCGCCCCCCTCGCCGAGCCAGCGGGCCAGCTTGCCGCGCCGGCCGATCGCTCGGAGCCGGCGTTCCGTGGCCTCCCGGCTCTGCGGGGTGGTGATCAGCAGCAGCTCGTCGCCGGCGCGCAGCACGGTGTTGCGATCGGGAACCAGGGTGGTGCCGTCGCGGACGATCAGGGTGACCACGGTCGGCGGCGGCAGCCGCAGCTCGAAGACGGCGACGCCGTGCAGCTTGGAGCCCTTCGGGATGGAGACGGTGAGCAGGTCGGCGTCCAGCACATCGAGCGGGGCGGTCTCGACCTGGATCTCGCGCAGTGCGCCGGTGCGCGCCAGGCCCAGGCGCTTGGCGACCGCGGGCAGCGTGGGCCCCTGGATCAGAGTGAACAGCACCACCAGCACGAAGACGATGTTCAGTACGTTCCGGGCGCCGGTGACGTCCTCGACGATCGGGAACGTCGTCAGCACGATGGGGACCGCGCCGCGCAGGCCCGCCCAGGAGATGAACGCCTGCTCGCGCCAGCGGACGGGGAACGGCAGCAGGCAGAGCACCACCGAGACGGGACGCGCGGCCAGCAGCAGGATCAGGCCGACGATCAGCGCCGGGATGATCGCGGAGGGCAGTTCGCTGGGGTCGACCAGCAGCCCCAGCATGACGAACAGGCCGATCTGGGCCAGCCAGCCGACGCCCTCCGCGAAGGAGCGGGTGGCCGCCCGGTGGGGCAGGTCGCTGTTGCCGAGGACCACGCCGGACAGGTAGGCGGCGATGATCCCGCTGGCGTTGACCGCCCCGGCGGCGGCGAAGGCGATCACGCCGAAGCCCACGGTGGCCAGCGGATACAGCCCGGTGGCGGGCAGTGCGATATGGCGTAGCGCGGCCGAGCCCAGCCGCCCGG
Organism: Streptomyces thermospinosisporus; assembly: GCF_039526425.1. Classification (NCBI taxonomy): domain Bacteria; kingdom Bacillati; phylum Actinomycetota; class Actinomycetes; order Kitasatosporales; family Streptomycetaceae; genus Streptomyces; species Streptomyces thermospinosisporus. The sequence continues at coordinate 93,168 of NZ_BAAAIZ010000062.1, read as the reverse complement.
CCAGCACACCGAGCGTGCCGCCCACGGCGAGCTGATAGAGCAGATTGCCGATCAGGGGAACGGGCCCCGGCAGGTCGGCGGCCGAGGCCGTGGTCGAGAAGACCAGGACGAGGATGATGGTGGGCGCGTCGTTGAAGCCGGACTCGGCTTCCACCAGGCTGGTCAGCTTCTTGGGCAGCGGCAGTGAGCGCAGCACGGCGAAGACGGCGGCGGCGTCGGTGGAGGAGACGATCGCGCCGAGCAGCAGGGCCAGCTGCCAGTGCATGCCGAGCAGGTAGTGCGCGCCGACCGCGGTCACCACGACGGAGAGCGCCACGCCCACGGTGGCGAGCACCGCGGCCGGGGCCAGCACCCGCCGGACGCTGCTCCACTGGGTGGTCAGACCACCCTCGACCAGGATGATCCCCAGGGCGGCCGTGCCCAGCGCCTGGGCGAGCTGGGCGTTGTCGAACTTCAGCCCGAAGCCGTCCTCACCGGCGATGACGCCCACCGCGAGGAACAGCAGCAGGCTGGGCAGGCCGACGCGATGGGCGGTGCGTGCGGCGGCGATGCTGGCCAGCAGCACCGTGCCGCCGATCAGCAACGTCAGATACAGGTCGGACAGGGTCATCGCTCGGTCCTCGGGAGCAGAGGGCCGCCTGCCGTCACAGCACACGGGAGGACGCCCGCCGGCTCGTGGCGCGGAGGGACGCTCGCCGGGTCAGAACCGGGGGCAGCGCCTGCCGGCTCAGAACCGGGGGCGGTGCCTGCCGTCACGGCGCGGGTCCCGGCCGGGGCTGAACATCTCGCCGGCGAGGCCCGCCAGGACCAGCCCGGCGGCGATGAGCAGCCCGTGGGCCAGGGCGATGCCGCCGCCCAGTACAACCAGGGCCAGGACGAACAGCAGCCAGACCCGCAGCCGACGACGGTACTCGCGGGGACTGCGGGGCCTGCCTGCCCCGAGCGCGCGGGCGAACCGGGGGTCTTCACGCTGCAGGCGTGCCTCGATGTCGTGGAGCCGCTCGTCGTCGTCGGACGCGGGCATGACGCCGCCCTCCTCACGGCGCGGGACGGCGGGCGGGCGTCGCGGTCGGTGGTGCGGACCATCGGCTCTCCTCGCAGGGTGGGGACATCAGGATCACGCCAGCGCGAAGTAGCGCAGCCACAGGTACAGGGCGGCCACGGACACGGTGACGGCCGTGACGATCAGGCCGTACCGGCTGAACTGCCAGAACGAGATGTGGTGGCCCTCTCGTTCGGCGATGCCGATGACCACGACATTGGCCGAGGAGGCGATGATCGTGGCGTTTCCGGCGAGGTCGGCCCCGAGCGCGAAGGCCCACCACAGCACCCCCGCCTCGCCGGCGCCGCCGGACGCCTCCACGATCTCGGCGACGATCGGATTCACCGAGGCCACGAACGGGATGTTGTCGATGACCGCCGACGGCACGACCGAGCCGAACACCAGCGCCATCGTCGTCGCCGGCAGATTGCCGCTGGTCGCCTCCGCCGCCGCCTCGCCCAGCCTGCCGATCACGCCGGTCTGCACCAGAGCGCCGACCATGACGAACAGTCCGGCGAAGAACGCCAGCGTCTCCCACTCCACGTCCTTGGCCACGTCCTGGGGCCTGAGCCGGGAGACGGCGAGCAGCAGCAGGCCGCCGCTGATGGCCACCACGGACGGCTCCAGGTGCAGCCAGGTGTGCAGGACGAAGCAGACCATCACCGCGGTGATGACCACACCGCTGACGAGCAGCAGCCGGCCGTCCCTGATCTGGTCCCGCGGGTTCATCTCCATGATCGAGGCGGCGCGCTCGGGGTCGTGGCGGAACGCCTTGCGGAACATCACCCGGCTCATCAGGACGAACACGATCATCAGCACGACGACGACCGGCGTCATGTGGACGAGGAAGTCGTTGAAGGACAGGTTCGCCCGGGAGCCGATCATGATGTTGGGCGGGTCCCCGATCAGGGTGGCGGCTCCGCCGATGTTGCAGGCCATCACCTCCGCGATGAGGTACGGCACCACGGGCAGCCCGAGCCGCCGGCAGACCAGGACGGTCACCGGCGCGATCAGCAGCACCGTGGTGACGTTGTCGAGCCAGGCGGACAGGAAGCCGGTCGCCACCGTCAGCAGCACCATCAGCCGGTACGGTCTGCCGCGGGCCCGGCGCGCCGCCCAGACGGCGATGAACTCGAAGATGCCGGTCCGCTGCAGCACCGCGACGATCAGCATCATCCCGAGCAGCAGGAAGAGGACGTTCCAGTCGATGCCGGCGTGCTCGGAGAAGAACGCGTGCTCCGGGTCGGTCGCCCCGATGAGCAGCATCACCACGGCACCGCCCAGCGCGGCGGCGACCCGGTGCACCCACTCGGTCGCGATCAGGACGTAGACGGCCACGAAGACCGCCACCGCGAGCCAGGTCGTCAGGTCCACGGCGTCCACGCCCTCTCCGCCGTGCCGCGGAAAGCGGTCCGGTGGACCGTTTCTGCCGGGCCGTCGGCCGCTTCTGCCGGGCCGTCGGCCGCTTCTGCCGGGCCGTCCGCAGCTTCTGCCGGGCCGCCGGCGGCGCGCCGGCCCGCCCATGCCGTCGTGGTGCGACACCGCAGCGGCACCGGGTCGAGAACGGCCTCCACGAGGCCGGGCCGCCGTGGCGCTGCGTGCATGGGCACAGGGCTCCTCTCCAGGTCCGGCAGATGGGCGCTCGGCCCGTCCTCGACCGACCCGCGGGCCTGTCGGCAGGCCCCCGGGTCCGATGGCAGACCCCCGGGTTCCCTGGTGGACGTCCGCGTCGCCGCACGCCGGGCGGCACGGGCCGAAGAGCGTGGCCGGAGGGCCGTCGGGGTGCCGGGTGCGGGACCGGCCCGCGGCCTCGGCCGGCGCTGTCCCGCAGCGGTCGTCGGGTCGGGAGGGGGCGTTGCCTACACCCTTTCTCGCCACGGCCCGCGCGACCATCGGGGACGGCACCCAAATGCGGATGGGTGGGACCTGTAGTGACGACCTGGAATGGGTGGTGGCCCTGATGGACGCCCTGAGGGCGTCCCGCCCACGCTGGACGGGATGAGCCCCTCGCACGCCGGCCGCCCCCGGGCGCCGGCCGGTCCGCCGTCCACCTCCGGGAAGCCGGCAGCCGGGGGCGGGGACGACGTCAGGGAGGCGGTACGCGGTGTCCTTGGTCCGGCGGATCTGTCTGCTCGGCGCCGTGGTGCGGATCGTCGTCACCGCCCTTCTGCTGCGCTGGGGCCCGGCTCCGGTGCGGCGCCTCGCCCGGGCCCGGACCACCACCGGCCCGCTGCGCTCCGGCAGCAGACCGTCCGCCGGCGGCCCGACGCACATACCCGGACCGATCACCACGTTTCACACGATGCGTGGCCTGCCGCAAGCCGGATGTGCCACCAACGACGCCGCCGGCCCGGCCACGCAAGAGGCCCAACGCCCCGCCCGCCGCGCCCGGGATGCACGCACGGCCGTCCCCACCCCGGACCGGAGTCAGTGACCATGCCCGAGGCGACGCCCACCCGCATCCTGCTGGCCGACGACCACCACCTGGTCCGCCGCGGAGTGCGCCTCATCCTCGACAGCGAACCCGATCTCACGGTCGTGGCCGAGGCGGGCGACGGCCACGAGGCGGTCGAGGCCGCCCGGACCCACCACCCCGACCTGGCGATCCTCGACATCGCCATGCCCCGCCTGACCGGCCTGCAGGCCGCCCGCGAACTCTCCCGCACCCAGCCGGGGCTGCACATCCTCATCCTGACGATGTACGACAACGAGCAGTACTTCTTCGAGGCCCTGGCCTCCGGCGCCTCCGGCTACGTCCTCAAGTCCGTCGCCGACCGGGACCTGGTCGAGGCCTGCCGGGCCACCATGCGCGGCGAACCCTTCCTCTACCCCGGCGCCGTGGCCGCCCTCGTCCGCACCTACCTCGAAGGCGTCCGGGAAGGGCGCTCCCCGCGCGGCGGCGCGCACACCGAGGGCGAGGAGCAGATGCTCCGGCTCGTCGCCGAGGGCCGCACCGCCCGGGAGATCGCCGACCGCCTCGGCTCCGATCCCGGCACCGTCGAACGCCGCCGCGCCGAACTGCTGGCCAGGCTCGGTCTGAAGGACCACCTCGAACTCACCCGCTACGCCGTCCGGGTGGGCCTGATCGCACCCTGACACGGGGCTGCGCCCGGCCGGACGGCTCGTCATGCGTGCCCGCCCCACCCGGCGCACTCTGGTGGCATGGCCGGTGATCAGCTCGTCGTGGTCTACCCGCCCGCCTCGGACGGCGGACGCCGGGTCCGTGTGGGCACGAAGTTCGTGGGGATGGCGTACGGGCTGCTCGACGTGGTCGAGTTCCTGCGGCTCGCCGGGCTCGAGGAGGCCGACGAGGACTGGGTGCGCCGACCGGAACGCGTGGAGTGGCGCGGCGGCGGGCCGGGGCACTGGGTGCGCTAGGGGCTGTCTTTCGGATCTTGTCGCTTCCGGTGGCGGTGCCCTTGCAGCAGCCCCGAGCGGGGTCTGGTGCGTGCAGCTGCAAGGCGGAGGAGGGCGCCGATGCGATGGGGGTCCCTCCCGCGCGAGCGCAGCCGAGCGTGGGGGAATCGGCAACCGACGACAACGCCGCAGATGCGCGTGCCGGACCCCGCGACCCGCGGCAAGATCCGAAAGACAGGCCCTGGCCGGGGCAGTCCCCTGAACGGTGGACGAGGGTCCCGGTCGTTCACCTCTGCCGACCGGGTGTCCCCCGCGGACCGGACCGGGCCGCGGCGGCGGCACTCCCCCGAGTCTGCGCGTCTGCACGCGCGCACCGCCGGGCCGGGTCCGATGATGTGATCACATCAGATTTCGTCAACGGATGGCAAACACAGGGCCGGTGGAGTCCGCGGAACCCGGCTCCGCCGTGGTGAGGATCCGTCAGGCGGCGGAGCTTCTCGGGCGCGAGTACTCGCCGTCGTCGACCATGCAGGGCAGGATCTCGTACGGGCCCGTCCGGGCGGTCACTTGGCGTCCGCGTAGCACTCCACCACGGACGTGCTGAACGGGAAGCGCACCGGGGTCTCGCCGAAGGTCAGGCGGCCCGCGAGCCGGGCCGCCTCGCGGATGGCCGTCACCACCGCCTGCGCCTCCTCCTCGGGGCAGTGCACGATCACCTCGTCGTGCTGGAAGAACACCAGTTCGGCCGCCATGTCCGCGAGGGCCCGGCGCAGCGCGGCGAGCAGCAGCAGCGCCCAGTCCGCGGCGCTGCCCTGGACGACGAAGTTGCGGGCGAAGCGGCCCCGGGCGCGGGCGTCGGTCGAGGCGTAGCCGGGCACCCACGGCCGGGCCGCACCGGGGTCCTGCTCCTCCTCGGTGACCGGGACCCCCGCCTCCTCCGTCGCGTCGTCGCCCGTGCGGGCGGCGGGCGGGCAGGTGCGGCCCAGCCAGGTCCGTACGAGCCGGCCCTCCTCGCCGGCCCGGGCGGCGTCGTCGACGCAGGCGACCGCCCTGGGGAAGCGGCGGCGGAGCGCGGCGAGGTTCTTCAGGCCGTCGCCCGAGGTCTGGCCGTAGATCGCGCCGAGCACGGCGAGCTTGGCCTGGGCGCGGTCGCCGGAGAAGGCCCGCTCGGAGACCGCCTGGTACAGGTCGCTCTCGCGTCCGGCGACCTCCATCAGACCGGGATCGCGGGAGATCGCCGCCAGCACCCTGGGCTCCATCTGGTCGGCGTCGGCGACCACCAGCCGCCAGCCGGGGTCGGCGACCACCGCCCGGCGGATCACCTTGGGGATCTGCAGGCCGCCCCCGCCGTTGGTCACCCAGCGTCCGGTGACCGTGCCGCCCGCGAGGAACTCGGGCCGGAACCGGCCGTCGCGCACCCAGTCCTGCAGCCAGGACCAGCCGTGCGCGACCCAGATGCGGTACAGCTTCTTGTACTCGAGCAGGGGTTTGACCGCCGGATGGTCGATGTGCTCGATCTCCCAGCGCCGCGTCGAGGTGACCTTGATGCCGGCCTGCGCGAACGCCTTGACGACATCGGCCGGGAGGTCGGGCCGGACCCGGCGGCCGAACGCGGCGGAGATCTCCTCCGCCAGCTCGGCGAGCCGGCGCGGTTCGCCGCCGCCCGCGTACCGCTCGCCGAGCAGATCGTGCAGGAGCGCGCGGTGCACGTCCGCGCGCCAGGGCAGGCCCGCGTGGTTCATCTCGGCGGCCACCAGCATCCCGGCCGACTCGGCGGCGATCAGCAGCCGCATCCGGTCCGGGTGCGCGGTGGCCTCGATGCGGCGCTGCTGCTCGGCGTAGACGGCGATCAGGTCGGGCGCCGGGACATGGACGCCGCGTGGCTCGAACAGCGGTGACTGCGCGCCCGGTTCGGCCGGGCGCTGCGGCGGATCGGGCGGTACGGGGCCGCCGCGCAGCCGGGCCAGGGCGGCCGCGGCCGAACGGGGCTCCCCGTACCGCCCCTCGTGGCCGAGCAGGAGCGTCTCGGCGGCCTCGATGTCGTAGCACCGCTCCACTCGCACCCCCGTGGCGAGCAGGCGCGGGCAGACCTCGGCGGTGGACCGCCACACCCACCGCGCGACACCGGGACGGCTCCGCACCGCCGCGGCGGGATCCGCCTCCCGCCGCACCGGACCGGCGGACAGCCCGTCGGGGCCGAGGGGGGCGACATCCACGCCACCGTCCTCGGCCCCGGCGAGCAGCCATCGGTCGGCCATGCCACGAAGTCTGACAGGAGGGTCTGACAACGCCCCTGACCAGCAAGGACGGGCGCATCGGCCCGCCCTTGCGGAGGCGCCCCGGACGCCCCGGACGCCCCGGACGCCCCGGACGCCCCGGACGCCCCGGACGTCTCGGATTGCCCCGGCTGCCCCGGTCGCCCCGGCTGCCCCGGTCGCCCCGGCTGCCCCGGTCGCCCCGGCCCCGAAGGCTCAGCCCTCGGTCTCTTCCTCTTCCTCTGGCTCTTCCTCTTCCTCCTCTGACTCCTTCTTCCCGTCTCCCGGCTGTGCGAGCTGGATCTGCGAGAGCACCTCGAGGAGCCACTCCTCGGTGCGCTCCTTGGTGATGCCGAGGCCGCTGAGGACGCCCTCGCCGTTCTCGTGCTCCAGCAGCGCGAGCAGGATGTGCTCGGTGCCGATGTAGTTGTGGCCGAGGCGGAGCGCCTCGCGGAAGGTGAGTTCGAGGACCTTCTTGGCCGCCGGGCCGTACGGCACCAGCTCGGGCGCGTCCTCCACGGCCGGCGGCAGCGCCGCGGTCGCCGCCTCGCGGACCGCCTCCAGGGTGACGCCCTGCTTGGTGATGGCCACGCCGGCGAGGCCCTCCGGCTCGCTGAGCAGGCCGAGGACCAGGTGCTCGGGCAGCCCCTCGGCGTTGCGTGCGGCCTTGGCCTCGTTGTGCGCGGCCATCACCACGTTGCGGGCCCGCGGGGTGTAGCGGTTGAAGCCCTCGTTGGGGTCGAGCGCCGCGGTCTCCTTCGGCACGAAGCGCTTCTGCGCCGCCTGCCGGGTGACGCCCATGCTCTTGCCGATGTCCGTCCAGGAGGCGCCGGAGCGCCGGGCCTGGTCCACGAAGTGGCCGATCAGATGGTCGGCGACATCGCCGAGGTGCTCCCCGGCGATCACCGCGTCCCGGAGCTGTTCGAGAGGCTCGTCGTGGACCTTCTTGATGGCCGCGATGAGGTCGTCGAGACGTACGGATGACGTGATGATGGGGTTCGTCGTCATGTGTCAACCGTAAGTTGACACCCCTGCACTGTCAACCGTCCGTTGACACCTACGGGTGAATCGCGCCGCATGACACGATCGGGCCCGTGAGTACGTCCAGCACCGTCGACCGCGCCTTCCGCGCCGCCCTCTACGACACCGGCGACGAGGGACTCGACACCGGCGCTTCCCTGCTCGCCGCCGACCCGGCGGCCGATGCCGAACTCGACCGGCGCGGGCGTGAGTTCGTCGCCACGGCCTGGCGGCGCGGCTGGCAGCCCGCCGATCTCGTCCGGTTGGTGCGGCGCGAGCTGGAGGAGGTGCACGTAGGCCTCGTCGTGGCGCTGATCCGCGCACAGGCGCGGCACGACGACCGCCCCCGGAGTGCGCGCTGGGCCGCCCAGCTGGCCCAACTCCCGGACGGGAAGGCGGGACGGGCGGAGCGCGGCGACCGCTTCTCGCACGCCATCGCAGTGCTGGAGCTGTACCGCCTGCTGCTGCGCCTGCCCCCGCTGGAGCCGCTCGAGGAGACGGCCGCCGCCCAGGGCCGAGGCGACCGGCACCCGGAGTCGCGCATGCTCGGCCGCATCCGGGCGCTGCTGGCCAAGGCGGAGGCGACCGGCTTCCCCGAGGAGGCGGAGGCGCTCAGCGCCAAGGCGCAGGAACTGATGGCCCGGCACAGCGTCGACGAGGCGCTGCTCGCCGCGCGGGCGCCCGCGGCGCAGACGCCCACCGCCTGCCGGATCGGCGTGGAGCCGCCGTACGAGCAGGCCAAGGCGGTGCTGCTGGACGCGGTCGCCGGCGCCAACCACTGCCGGGCGGTGTGGAACGAGGCCCTCGGCTTCTCCACCGTGGTCGGCTTCGCCTCCGACCTGGAGGCGGTCGAGCTGCTCTACACCTCACTGCTGGTGCAGGCCACGACCGCGATGACCAGGGCGGAGGCCGTCCAGCGGGCCGGCGGCCGGAAGCGGACCAAGACCTTCCGGCAGTCCTTCCTCGCGGCGTACGCCCACCGGGTGGGGACGCGCCTGGCCAGGGCCGCCGAGACCCAGGTGACCGACGATCTGCTGCCCGTCCTCGCCTCCCGCGAGGTGGCGGTCACCGAGCGGCTGGAGCGGCTGTTCCCGGAGACCACGACCACTCGGCTGCGCGGGGTGAGCGACGCGGCGGGATGGCAGGAGGGCGCGCGGGCCGCGGACGCGGCGCAGGTCGAACCCCGTCCGCAGCTGCCCTGACGGACCTGCCCCGACGGACCTGCCCCCGGCGGGCCCTCCCCGACGGACCTCCCCTGACGGCGTGCGGCCCCGTCCGCTCAGTCCCCTCAGTCCCCGACCTTCTGATACGCGCTGACCGAGACCTCCAGCTCCTCCCCGTCACCGGCCGCGACCGGCCCGTACGACCACCGGAAGACGCGGGTGCTGGGGTCGCCGGCCTCGCTGGGGAAGACGACCCGCAGGTCCTTGGCGTCGAACGACCCGGCACCGCTCGCTCCCCGCACATAGGTGACGGTGAACGCCGCCGACTCCCCCTTGGCCAGGGTGACCTTCTGGGCCTTGGCGCCCTCGGCCGGGGGCACCTCGCGGGTGCCGGAGCCGCCGGCGCCGGTCAGACGCACCTCGGGGAAGCCCTCCAGGGTGCATTCGCTGCTCTGGTTGGTGAAGCTGACCGGCACCTCGCCGGTGTCCCCGGCGGCCGGGGCGACGCTGGCCGGGCCGGCCTCCATGCTCACCTTGTCGATCGCGCAGGCCTTCCCCTTGGACTGCCCGGACTTGCCGCCCCCGCTCTCGTCGTCGCAGGCGGTCAGCAGCAGAAGGGCGGACAGAGCGGTGACGGCGATCGGTACGGCGCGCATGAGGGTCCCCTGGGTGTGTGGAGGTGCACTCCGATCATCGCCCACGGGACCCCGCGTCCGTGCCAGGACCTCGCCGGCCGGACTGCATGCCTTCCCCAGCCCGGCGTGCCGGGGCCCGGCCTCACGGGGCGGCGGAGCCCAGCCCCTCCGTCGGCAGACCCGGGGGCAGCTTGCCGCCCTCCGCCTTCTGGTAGGTCTCCGTCCCCAGGCCGCTGTCCCAGGTGACCTTCAGGGACTTCTTGCTCACCGAGTCGACCGTGCCGGTCGTCCGGTCCTTGTTGCCGTTGGTGCACTTCAGGCGGATCGTCGTGGTCCCGGCGTCCTCCCGGGCGGAGCCGCTGCACACGGTGCCGCCGGTGGCGAAGAGCCCGGCCTGCTCACCGTTGACCACCAGAGCCACCGCCTTGCCGCCGGTCGTGGCGAGCCAGCTGCCCTCCAGGTCGCTCGCCGGGCCCTCGGGTGAGGCCGTGGCTCCGTTGCCGCTGGGCGCGGTCGCGGACGGGGTCGGGCTCGCCTTGGAGTCACCGGAGCCGCCGCCGTCGTCGCTGCACCCGGTGAGAGCGAGCGCCCCGGCCAGGCCCAGGGTCAGGGCCACCACGCGGACGCGCGAGAAGGTCACCGAAGTCACTGCAAGCCCCCTAGTCGTTTCCGGCCGCACCGGCCGCCGGAGCGGCCGGAGCCAGCTAACCGTACTCACCAGTCGCCTCACCACCCCCAGTGACACACCTCGCACAACACCGTCACGGGTCGCGCCGGGCGCCCCGGCCCAAGGGCGCGCGACCGCTACCGCGGTTCTCTACCGTGACCGCTACCAGGAGGCCCCGGCAGGTACCCCGCGTGCGGTTGCGCACCCGCGTGGCGCTCCCGTCACGGGGCTGCCTGCGCCGCGGTGCGCAGCCGGGGCCGGTTCTGGCTCGCCGACAAGCCCGACACGCTGTTCCACTGGGACGCGGCGGGCGGCGCGCTGTGCGTGGAGAGCGCGGGGCCCTGGCTGGACTCGCTGCCGGACGCCGCCTGGGACATGGTGCCGCCGGTGCGCCGGGCCGCCGCCGCACTGGACTGTCCGGACGGCCCGGACGCAGGGCGCCCGCCGGCACCGTGCGGACCGCACCAAATGAACGGCCTGGAAAGGCCGTTCAGCCGTAAGGGACTTAGTTCAAGGGAACACAAAAGCCCCCTGCTGCGTCTCATCTACAGCGGGGCGTCCGGTGCAGGGGCGCTGTAACCGCAGGATGACCCCGCGTGCACGTGCATCTGCTCATGCATTTGCACAGGAACGCAGCTATGATCCGGGTCAGTTGACCATGGCATCACCAGCCACACCAGCCAGTGCACACCGGGGAGCGACCTGTGGACCACGACGTGTACGACGGTGACGTGTTCGACGGTGACGTGTACGACGGCGGCGAGGCGCCCGGCGTGTACAACGGCATGGCGGCCACCAGGCTGGTCGGTGTGGCCTGGCAGAAGAGCCGGCACAGCAACTCGCAGGGCTCCTGCGTGGAGTTCGCGCGGCTGCCCGGAGGGGAGGTCGCCGTGCGCAACTCGCGCTTCCCCGACGGTCCCGCACTCGTCTATACGCGTGCGGAGATCGAGGCGATGCTGCTGGGTGCGAAGGACGGCGAGTTCGACCACCTGATCGCCGGCTGACCGGCGGCCGGGGTGCGGTCCGGGCTTCGGAGGACCGTGAGGCTTCCCAGGATCGTGAGGCTTCCCAGGATCGTGAGGCTTCCCAGGACCGTGACCGTGTGCCGCGCCCCGGCCCGGGACTCGACGCGCGTAGAACCGCGGCGTGACAAGAGACCGCGGTGCGTCAGTCGGCGGAGTGCGGGCATTCGCCCGCACGCTGAAGACGGAACAGCGCCCACACCACCTTCCCGCCGAGCCCGCCGGCCATCGGGTGCCAGCCCCAGCCGTCGCTGAAGGAGTCGACGAGGAACAGGCCGCGGCCCGACTCGGCGGAGAAGTCGTCGGTCTCCCGGGTGACCGGGCTCTCCTCGCTCGGATCCCGCACCGCGCACACCAGCCGCTCGGTCCACCGCATCAGGTGCAGCCGCACCGGCGGCTCCTGTCCGGGCAGCCGCGGGGTGTTCGCCGGAAGGGCGTGCCGCAACGCGTTGGTGACCAGCTCGGAGACGACCAGGCACACATCGTCGAACCGATCGCTCAGATCCCACTGGTCCAGGGTTCCGCGGGTGAACCGCCGGGCGTCGCCCACCGCTTCGTACCGGGCGGGAAGGGCGCAGGAGGCGGCGTCGGACACGGCCGCGGGGTCCAGCGGCGGAAGGCCCTGCCGTAACGGCTCGAGCATGGTCGATCCATTCGTCCCCATGCGAGGCACTCCCGGAAATTCGCGTGCTGGCGAGGCGGCGGTGGTGCGGGGACCATGGTTTCGGATGCGTACACCAGATGCAAGGGCAGATGCACGTGCAGCTGACCGAAATGTGCCTACGCGTACCGGTTGTTGGCCAATTTTTCCGTCATCTTCACCCCCTCTTATGGCTGAGGTCCGACCCCTTCGGTGTTCGTTCCCGACCGATTTGCTTGGCTGGATTCCGTTTCTGTAACCGGACGAGTACTGCTCGGAGTGTTTTAGTGGCAGACTGCGGGCCCTGCGGATGTTGGGGAGGCTGGCGAACGTGAGCGCGGGAGAGCCGGGATCGGTGGTGCGGCGCATGCTGCTCGGATCACAACTCAGGCGACTGCGTGAGGCGCGGGGGATCACGCGCGAGGCGGCGGGTTACTCGATCCGCGCCTCCGAATCGAAGATCAGCCGGATGGAGCTGGGCCGGGTGAGCTTCAAGACCAGGGACGTGGAAGACCTGCTGACGCTGTACGGCATCACGGACGAGCAGGAGCGCGCCTCGCTGCTGTCCCTCGCCCGGGAGGCCAATGTCGCGGGCTGGTGGCACAGTTACTCGGACGTGCTGCCGAGCTGGTTCCCCACCTATGTCGGCCTGGAGGGCGCGGCCTCCCTGATCCGGGCGTACGAGGTGCAGTTCGTGCACGGTCTGCTGCAGACGGAGGAGTACGCCCGCGCGGTGGTGCGGCGCGGCATGAAGGGCGCCGGCGAGGCGGACGTGGAGCGCAGGGTGGCGCTGCGGCTGGAGCGGCAGAAGTACCTGGTGGCGGAGAACGCACCCGAGTTCCACATCGTGCTCGACGAGGCGGCCCTGCGCCGCCCGTACGGCGACCGCCAGGTGATGCGCGGCCAGCTCCAGCATCTGATCGAGATCTCCGAACGGCCCAATGTCCGCCTGCAGGTGATGCCGTTCAGTTTCGGCGGGCACTCCGGGGAGTCCGGGGCGTTCACCATCCTCAGCTTCCCCGAGTCGGATCTGTCGGACGTCGTCTACGTGGAGCAGCTCACCAGCGCCCTGTACCTGGACAAGGCCGAGGACGTCGCCCAGTACGAGAAGGCGCTCAAGGAGCTCCAGCAGGACAGCCCGGGCCCCTCGGAGAGCCGGGACCTTCTCCGAGGTCTCCTCCAACTCTCCTGAAACGCCAGTACGATGACGCTCGATCAGGCTTTGAGCAGAGGTTGATCGGACCGTGACTGATCTGGGTCCTGCTTTTCGGCAGCAGGGGATTGAGGGATCACATGTCGTCGTACTTCACCGACCTGGCGCAGCAGTACATCGACGGTGAGTGGCGTCCGGGCAGCGGCTCCTGGGACATCATCGACTTCAATCCGTACGACGACGAGAAGCTGGCGTCGATCACCATCGCCACGGCCGACGAGATCGACCAGGCGTACCGGGCGGCCGCCCGGGCGCAGAAGCCGTGGGCCGGCACCAACCCGTACACGCGCCGGGCGGTGTTCGAGAAGGCCCTGAGACTGATCGAGGAGCGGGAAGAGGAGATATCCGAGGCGATCATCGCCGAGCTGGGCGGCACGCGCCTGAAGGCGGGCTTCGAGATCCACCTGGCCAAGGAGTTCCTGCGCGAGGCGGTCAATCTGGCGCTGGCGCCCGAGGGCCGGATCATCCCCTCGCCCACCGACGGCAAGGAGAACCGTCTCTACCGGGTGCCGGTCGGCGTGGTGGGCGTGATCAGCCCCTTCAACTTCCCCTTCTTCCTCTCCATCAAGTCGGTCGCCCCGGCGCTCGCCCTCGGCAACGCCGTGGTGCTCAAGCCGCATCAGAACACCCCGGTCGTCGGCGGCACCCTGATCGCGAGGATCTTCGAGGACGCCGGGCTGCCGGCCGGTCTGCTGAACGTCGTCGTCACCGACATCGCCGAGATCGGCGACGCCTTCATCGAGCACCCGGTCCCCAAGGTCATCTCCTTCACCGGCTCCGACCGGGTCGGCCGTCATGTGGCCACGGTCTGCGCCGCGAACTTCAAGCGCTCGGTGCTGGAGCTGGGCGGCAACAGCGCCCTGGTGGTCCTCGACGACGCCGACATCGACTACGCGGTGGACGCGGCGGTCTTCAGCCGCTACGTGCACCAGGGCCAGGTCTGCATGGCCGCCAACCGCGTGCTTCTCGACCGGTCGGTCGCCGGGGAGTTCACCGAGAAGTTCGTCGCCAAGGTCCGGTCCCTCAAGGCGGGCGACCCGCGCGACCCGGAGACGGTCATCGGCCCGGTGATCAACTCCTCGCAGGCGGACGCCGTCTCCGCCGCCGTCGAGCAGGCCCTCGCCGAGGGCGCCACGGCGCTGGTGCGCGGCGGCCGGCGGGACAACCTGGTAGAGCCGGTCGTCCTCGGCGACGTCCCCGCCGACTCCGCCGTGCTGCGGCAGGAGGTGTTCGGGCCGGTCGCCTTCCTGGTGACGTTCGACGGCGAGGAGGAGGCCGTCCGCATCGTCAACGACACCCCGTACGGCCTGAGCGGCGCGGTGCACACCGGCGACATCGAGCGGGGCGTGGCCTTCGCCAAGCGGATCGAGACCGGGATGTTCCATGTGAACGACGGCACCGTCCACGACGAGCCGATCGTCCCCTTCGGCGGCGAGAAGCACTCCGGTCTCGGCCGCCTCAACGGCGACGGCACGCTCGAGGCCTTCACCACCCTGAAGTGGATCTCGGTCCAGCACGGCAGGAGCCGGTTCCCCTTCTGACTGTTCTGACTGTTCTGACTGCTTCCACCTGCTTGCTCCTCGCGAGCGCACCTCGTTCGGACCACCGCGGCCCTTGCGGACAGAAGCTGACCGCAAGGGCCCGTAACGTCGTCGGTGTCAGGCAAGCCCAGGGGCGACGACCCCTTTCGAACGAAAGGCGGCCGGCCATGGTCACTCACGTTCCCGCCGAGGCACCGGGCGACGAGCGGGGGGCGCTGCTGGCGTTCCTGGCGGAGCAGCGCGGCGCCCTGCGCCGGACGGTGCTCGGACTCACCCACGAGCAGGCCACGTCCCGCCCCTCCGCGAGCGAGCTGTCCCTCGCCGGGCTGATCAAGCATGTCGCCGAGGTCGAGCAGGGGTGGGTCGCCCGCGCCCAGGGCGAGCAGCCGGCCGTGGCCCGCGACGAGTCGAACTGGGACGAGTGCTTCCGGCTGGTCGGAGACGAGACCGTCGAGGGGCAGCTCGCTTACTACGAGAAGGTGGCGGCGGAGACGGAGGCGTTCATCCGCTCGGTGCCCAGCCTCGACGACACCTTCGCCCTGCCGGACCAGCCCTGGTTCCCGCCGGAAAGACGCGTGTCGATGCGCTGGCTGTGTCTGCACCTGATCCGCGAGACCGCCCGGCACGCCGGCCACGCCGACGTCATCCGCGAGTCGCTGGACGGAAAGACCGCCTTCGAGCTGGTGGCCATGGAGCAGGGCGCCGGCCGGGACTGATCCGCCCGGGCTCTACGCTGGGCCCCATGTCAGCGATCCGTCTTCTCGTGCTGGGCGCGGTGCGCCAGCACGGGCGGGCCCACGGCTACCAGGTGCGCAACGACCTGGAGTACTGGGGCGCGCACGAGTGGTCCAACGCCAAGCCGGGCTCGATCTACCACGCCCTGAAGCAGATGGCGAAGCAGGGCCTGCTGCACGCGCACGAGGTCGCCCCGTCCACGGCCGGCGGGCCTCCGCGCACCGAGTACGAGATCACCGAGCAGGGCACCGAGGAGTACTTCCGGCTGCTGCGCGCGTCTTTGACGTCCTACGACCAGAAGCCGGACGTGCTCTCCGCCGCCCTCGGCTTCATGGTCGACCTCGAGCGGGCGGAGGCCCTGGCCCTGCTGGAGGAGCGGGTGCGGGCGATCGAGGAGTGGCGCAGGTCGGTCACCGAGTACTACGTCCCGGAGGACGGGCCCGGCCGGCTCGGGCACATCGGCGAGATCATGGACTTCTGGATCCACTCGGCCGACACCGGCGCCGCCTGGACCCGCGGCCTGATCGAGCGGATCCGCGGCGGCGCCTACACCTTCGCCGGCGAGGGCGAGCCCTTCGTCGGCATCCTGCCCGAGGGCCAGGAGAACCCCTACGCGACGGGCGAGTGCCATCCGGACGACAAGCACTGAGAGGGCGCACAGCGAAGTTCAGCGAGTGCGGAGAAAATCCGGCTAATCAAGTTTGACTAATCCATCCGCGGGGCATACGGTTCCGGGCAAGTAGTCAAGCTTGACTAGTTGGGGGTGTCGGTGGCCGACGCGGCGATCATCGTCGAGGGCGCACACAAGACCTACGGAAAGAACCAAGCGCGGCAAGGCTGTGCCGAAAGGGCTGAACGGGCTGGACCTCACCGTCGCCCGCGGCATGGTGCACGGAGTGCTGGGGCCCAACGGGGCCGGGAAGACCACGCTGGTGCGGATCCTGTCCACCCTGCTGCGGCCCGACGCGGGCCGCATCGAGGTGGCGGGGCACGACGTGGTGCGCGAGGCGTATGCGGTGCGCTGAGCCGCTGAGCGAGGTGACGTCAGCCGTCCGGCCCGGGCCGTGCCCTGGCATCCGCGTACACGCGAAGCCGGGCGCCCCTGCTCTCGGCGATGCGGCACACGTTCGTCAGGGCTTCGCTCATGCGGGCCAGGAGATAGCGGAGCTGGACGGCGGTCACCTGCTCGTCGCCGAGCATGTCGTCGAGATGGGCGAGGAGGTCGCCGGCCATGCCGAGCTGGACGCTCTCGGCGATATCGGCGGCCCTTGAGAGACGGCCACTGCCGTCCGTCAGCAGATAGCAGGGCTTGCCTTCGGGGCTCGCCCAGGGCAGGAGACGGGCGGGGGTGAGGGCGTTGTGTGTCATGCGGTCAGTCCCAGGCGGTGCGTCGGGAGGAATCGAGAACTCCGTCATCGGATGTCGCGTTGTGTAGCGATCCGCATACAGAGTGAGACCCTCCGTACTAGGGTCGCCAGGGGGTTCGGGGTGACAGAGCACTTGTCACAAGGGAGTTGATCTCGTGGGCACCAACTACGGCGACTGGCTCAGGGAACGGCGTGAGGCAGCGGGGCTGACGCAACAGCAGCTGGCCGAGGCGGCGATCATGACCCGAACACACATCGCGCACATCGAGGCCGGGCGCCGGGTGCCGTCACGAGAGGACGCGCGGAGGCTGGACAACGCGCTGGGCACCGGGGATGTGCTGAGCCGGTTTCTGCCGCTGGAGGAAGCGGCGGTACCCGACTACTTCGAATCGGCCCGGCGACTCGAACAACAGGCGGTGATGATCAGGGAGTTCGCCCTGTCTTTCGTCCCGGGCATCCTGCAGACGGAAAGGTACGCGCGTGCGGTTCTGAGCACGTCGTTCCCTCCGGCGAGTGAAGAGGAACGTGACAGGCTCGTGGTCACGCGCCTCGAGCGGGCGAAGATCCTCGACGACCCGGTCACGCCCGTGGTCTGGGCGCTGCTGGACGAGGCGGTTCTGCGGCGCCGGATCGGCGGACCAGGTGTCATGGAGGAGCAGCTCAACCACCTCGTGCGTCTTGCCGAGATCGGTCGGATCCGGGTGCATGTCTTGCCGTTTGCCCTGGGGGTTCACCCGCTCTTGAGCAACATGCTCACGCTGATGTGGTTCGAGGACCAACCGCCGGTGGCCTACGGTGAGGGTCTGTGGATGGGAAGGCTCCACGACTCTCCGTCCATCGTCCGGGAAATTCAGCATCGCTACGATTTCGCGCTGGGCGACGCCCTGCCTCTGAAGGAATCCCTGGCTCTGCTCAGGGCGACAGCAAGGGACTACGAACGCCATGACCGATCGAGTCATACCGAGCACGGCGGGGCTGGAGGGGTGGCGTAAGTCCTCCTACAGCAACGACCAGGGCGGCAGTTGCCTCGAAGTTCTCGACGGCTACCGCCGGGGCGTTCCTGTACGGGACTCGAAGAATCCGCAGGGTCCCGCAGTGGTCGTACCTGCCTCCGCCTGGTCGGCGTTCGTCACGGCGGTCAGGAACGGGGACCTGCCTTCCTGACCGCCGTAGGAGACGTCAGCCGCCTCAGTGATGGAACGCCGTCGCCGCGGCCCTGTCCTCGGTGAGGGGACGGGGCTGGCGGCGGAGTTCCGGCAGGAGGCGGGTCAGGTCGTTCTCGAAGAGGTCGGCCAGGTCCTCGGAGAAGCCGTTGCGGCACACCAGGCGCAGCACCGACAGGTCCTGACGGTTCGCCGGGAAGGTGTAGGCGGGCACCAGCCAGCCGTTCTCGCGCAGCCGCCGGGCCACGTCGAAGACGTCGTAGGAGGTGACGCCGTCGGCGGTGGTGAAGGCGAGCACCGGGAGCTGATCGCCCCGGGTCAGCAGGCGGAAGTCGCCCATCGCCTCGATCCGTTCGGCGAGCGAGCGGGCGACGTCCCGGGAGGCCTGCTGCACGGCCTTGAAACCCTGCCGGCCCAGTCGCAGGAACGTGTAGTACTGGGCCGCCACCTGGGCGCCCGGCCGGGAGAAGTTCAGTGCGAAGGTCGGCATGTCGCCGCCCAGGTAGTTCACCCGGAACACCAGCTCCTCGGGCAGCGCCTGAGCGGTCCGCCACAGCGCCCAGCCGACACCGGGGTAGACCAGCCCGTACTTGTGCCCCGAGGTGTTGATGGATGCCACCCGCGGCAGCCGGAAGTCCCACACCAGGTCCTCGTCGAGGAACGGCGCGATCATCGCGCCGGACGCCCCGTCGACATGCACCGGGATGTCGAGGCCGGTGCGCTCCTGCAGCGCGTCCAGCGCCGCGCACAGCTCGGCGATCGGCTCGTAGGAGCCGTCGAAGGTGGAGCCCAGGATGCCGACGACCCCGATGGTGTTCTCGTCGCACAGCTCGGCGGCGGCCTGCGGGTCCAGATGGAACCGCTCGCCCTCCATGGGCACCTGACGGGCCTCCACCTCCCAGAAGGTACAGAACTTCTCCCAGCAGACCTGCACATTGATGCCCATGACGAGATTCGGCCGGGCGTCCTTGGACGGATACCGGTCGGCGTTGCGCAGCGCCCAGCGCCGCTTGAGCGCCATCCCGGCGAGCATGCACGCCTCGCTGGATCCGGTCGTCGAACAGCCCACGGCCGACGACGGGTCGGGTACGTGCCACAGGTCGGCGAGCATCGCCACACAGCGCCGCTCCAGCTCGGCGGTGCGCGGGTACTCGTCCTTGTCGATCATGTTCTTGTCCCGGCACTCCATCATCAGCACCCCGGCCTCCGGCTCCATCCAGGTGGTGACGAAGGTGGCCAGGTTCAGCCGGGCGTTGCCGTCCAGCATCAGCTCGTCGTGCACCAGCTGATACGCCGTCGAGGGCGCCATGGGCCCCTCGGGCAGCCGGTGCTTGGGCGGCGCCCCGGTCATGTCGCCCACCGGGTTGGCGGCTCCCAGGAAGGGATTGACGGACAGGGGACGCTCGTGGTCTTTCGGGCCCTGGGTGAGCGGCATGGGTCCTCCGTAAGTCCTGGGTCTGCCGGTGAGCGGGGGTGGGGTCGGGGAGGGGAGTAGAGGTGGACGTCGCCACGGTCAGCGCACCGCCCGTCCGTCCGGGCCGAGCTGCATCTGCGGGCGCCCGGTCACCAGCAGCCAGGCCGGCAGCGAGGCGAGCACCAGCAGCGTGATGACGCCGGGCGAGGTGACCAGTACGGCGGCGACGAAGAGGCTCAGCCAGCCCTGCCGGGTGATCGCCAGCAGCATCCCGAGCACCGCCGCCGCCACCCCCACCGCCGGATGCACCTCGGGTACCAGGGCGTGGGCGCACAGCCCGAGCGCGGTGCCGGTGAACACGGCAGGGAAGATCCGCCCGCCCCGGAAGCCGCAGCAGGCGGCGACCACCATCGCGGCCACCTTGACCACCGCCATCACCGCGAACTCGCCGGCCGACCAGCCCCCGGGGTCGTGCCCGAGCTCCGTCATCTCGTCGAGCCCCTTGAAGAGGGTCAGATGCCCGCCCAGCGCCGCCAGGGCGCCCAGCACCACGCCGCCCGCCGGGAGCATCAGCATCGGGTGCCGCAGCCGCCGGAAGGCGCCGTGGACGTGGGGGAAGGCGTAGACGGCGCCCATGCCGAGCAGCGCGCCCGCCAGGGCGACGGTCACGGCGGCGAGCAGATCGGTCCAGCCCGGGTGGCCGAACGCGGGCAGGCCCAGGTCGAAGACCGGCTCGGCCACCAGGGTGACGGTGATCGCCCCGGCCGCCGCGGCGAGCAGCGGCGCGAAGAGGCTGTCCCACAGCTGCCCCTTGATCCGCTGCCCGGCCAGCGCCTCGGAGATGATCAGCGCGGCGGCCACCGGCGTGCCGAACAGGGCCCCGATGGTCGCCGCCTCCGCCAGCGCCACCCAGCCCTTCTCCGGGGCCTTGGGAAAGGCCCTCATGCCGAGCCAGACCGCCAGCGAGACGTTCACCGCGATGATCGGGTTCTCCGGGCCGAGGCTCGGGCCGCCCGCCAGCATCACACCGGTGGCCAGCACCAGCCCCGGCAGCACCACCGGGGGCAGCACGGGTGCGTCAAGGCCCGTCGTCGCCGGGTCGGGACCGGCGTGCCCGGGCACCTTCCACACCACCAGGCCCACCGCAACAGCCGTGGCGAGCAGCACCACGAACATCCACAGCACGGAGTACCTGCCGACCCCGAGCGCGTCCGGCAGGTCCCGCCACAGCAGGTGCTCCAGCTGCTCGGCCGCCGCCTCGACGCCCAGCAGCACCAGGCTCGCCACGATGCCGACGAGCAGGGCGGGGACGATGGTGGGCAGCAGGGCACGCGCGGGGGCCGCCGGGGCGGGGGAGGGCTCCTGCTGCGCGCGGTGCTGGATCACTCGCTCACGATAAGCGGACCAAGAGGGCATTCCGGGCGCGGCGCAGCCGGTGTGACACCCGTGGGCACCGGTGTGACACCCGTGGGCGGAAACGGGCTTGCACCTCACGTCGCGTGAGGACTCATCGTGAAGTGCGTACCGAGAAGGGAGCGGAAGTGAGCTACTCCGTCGGACAGGTGGCCGGCTTCGCCGGAGTCACGGTGCGCACCCTGCACCACTACGACGACATCGGCCTGCTCGTCCCCAGCGAGCGCAGCCATGCGGGGCACCGGCGCTACAGCGACGCCGACCTCGACCGGCTGCAGCAGATCCTGTTCTACCGGGAGCTCGGCTTCCCGCTCGAGGAGGTCGCCGCCCTGCTCGACGACCCGGACGCGGACCCGCGCGCGCATCTGCGCCGCCAGCACGAACTGCTGACCGCCCGGATCGAGAAGCTGCAGAAGATGGCGGCGGCCGTGGAGCAGGCCATGGAGGCACGCAAGATGGGCATCAACCTCACGCCCGAGGAGAAGTTCGAGGTCTTCGGGGACTTCGACCCCGATCAGTACGAGGACGAGGTACGCGAACGCTGGGGCGACACCGAGGCCTACCGCCAGTCACAGCAGAAGGCCGCCTCCTACACCAAGGAGGACTGGAAGCGGATCCAGCGCGAGGCCGACGAGCTCACCCGGCGCTTCGTCGCCCTGATGGAGGCCGGCGAGCCGGCCGACTCCGAGGCGGCGATGGACGCCGCCGAGGACCACCGCCAGGGCATCTGCCGCAACCACTACGAGTGCAGCCACGAGATGCACACCTGCCTGGGTGAGATGTACGTCGACGACGAGCGCTTCACGCAGAACATCGACCAGGCCAAGCCGGGCCTGGCCGCCTACATGCGGGACGCGATCCTCGCCAACGCCGCCCGGCACACCGCGTGATCCCTGGCCCGGGTGTCACTCCCGGGCCAGGACCACCGCCGTCCCGTAGGCGCACACCTCGGTGCCGACGTCGGCGGCCTCCGTCACATCGAAACGGAAGGCCAGCACGCCGTTGGCGCCGCGTGCGCGTGCCTGCTCCACCAGGCGCTCCATGGCCTGGTTGCGGGTCTCCACCAGCGTCTTGGTGAGCCCCTTGAGCTCGCCGCCGACCAGGGACTTCAGTCCCGCGCCGATCTGGCTGCCGACGTGCCGGGAGCGCACGGTCAGCCCGAACACCTCACCCACGACCTGCTGCACCCGGTAGCCGGGAACGTCGTTGGTCGTCACCACCAGGACGTCGGCCCCGGGGCCCTGTCCACCGCCGTAATCTTCAATGCCCATGGACCCCAGGTTTGCCCATGGCGTGTCCCGGTGCATCCTGGGTACGCCCATGGAACCCGGGCCGAGGCGGCTGCGTTGATAGTTTGAGCAGCCAGCCTTGCCCACGTCCCCCCAAGCAGCAGGAGCCACAGCCCCGTGACCACCCTTGCGCTCGGCCCCGAGTGGCTGAGCCCGGACTACCTGATCGAGACCTTCAGCCTTCCCGGCATCCTGCTGATCGTCTTCGCGGAGTCCGGACTCTTCGCCTTCCTGCCCGGTGACTCCCTGCTGTTCACGGCCGGCCTCTTCGTGGCCGAGGGCAACTACATCAGCCAGCCGCTGTGGCTGGTCTGCACGCTCATCGTGATGGCCGCCGTCCTCGGCGACCAGGTGGGCTACATGATCGGCAAGTTCTTCGGCCCCAGAATCTTCAACCGGCCCAACTCCAGGCTCTTCAAACAGGAGAACCTGGAGAAGGCCCACGAGTTCATGGAGAAGTACGGCCCGAAGGCGATCGTCCTGGCCCGCTTCGTCCCCATCGTGCGCACCTTCGCCCCCATCGTGGCCGGCGCCGGCCGGATGAAGTACCGCACGTTCCTCACCTACAACGTGATCGGCGGCATCGCCTGGGGCACGGGCGTCACCTGTGGCGGCTACTGGCTGGGCCAGATCGCGTTCATCAAGACCAACGTCGAGGCGATCCTGGTCCTGATCGTCCTCCTCTCGGTGGTTCCGATCATCGTCGAGTACCTCCGGGAGCGCGGGAAGAAGAAGCGCGCCGCCGAGGCCGGGCCCGCGCAGCGGCCGCGGCCCCAGCAGCAGCACCCGCAGCCGCCGTACCCGGTGCGGGACGAGCCCACCACCCAGCTCCGCCGCATCGACCCGCACCAGCCGTACGACGCCCAGCAGCCGTACGACCCGCGGCACCAGCCCTACCACCCCCAGCAGCAGCCGTATGACCCCCAGCAGCCGCCGTACGACCCCCAGCGCACGTACGACCCGCGCCTTTAGACGGCCCCGGGAGCCCGCCGGGGCCCGAACGCCCCGCCGCAAGCCCGGGAACCTGAAGCGCTGGAACCAGATGCCCTGGAACCGGAGGCCCTGGAACCGGAGGAGGCCCTGGAAGCGGAAGTCCTAGAAGCCGCGCGTCCGTTTGGCCGCGCGGCGCTTCTCCGCCGACCCGATCCGCAGGTGCATCCGGGAGATCTCCGACCCCAGGTTCACCCCGATCGCGATGGCCATGGCCAGGGCCACCGCCTGCGAGAGATACGCCAGCCCGGTGTTCACCTCGTTCTGCGCGATGGCCAGCAGCCCGAAGTACGTCGCGGAGCCCGGCAGCAGCGGCCCGATCGCCGCTGTGGTGTACGGCAGCGCGGAGGCGAACCGGTACCGCGACAGCAGCTGCCCGAACATTCCGACCACCCCGGCCGCCGCGGCCGTGGAGGCCACCGGCGAGAGGTCGCCGGCGTAGCGCATCGCCCCGTACACCACCCAGGCGACCCCGCCGTTGAGGGCCACCATCAGCACGGTGTGCCGCTCCTGCTGCAGCAGCACGGCGAACGTCAGCGACAGCAGCATCGACGCGAGGATCTGCAGCACCGGCCGCTCGGAGAGCACCAGCGCCTCGTCCGGGTTGAGCTGGGCGCCCAGCTGCACGCCGAAGTACAGCACCACCAGCACCCCGGCGACGATGCCCACGAAGAAGTACAGGACCTCCAGCAGACGCGCCGAGGCGGTGATGTAGTAGCCGGTCAGCCCGTCCTGCACGCCCGCCACCAGCGCCCGCCCGGGCAGCAGCGCGAACAGCCCACCGGTGATCACCGCGGACGCCTTCACGTCCGCGTGTGCCAGCGTCAGTGTCACGCCTATCGCCGCGGGAGGCATCGCGGCCACCGTGAACTGGTAGAACTCCGGCAGCCCCCGGCCCGCGCACAGCCAGGCCAGCCGGTCGCCGAGCATCGCGCCGGCCGCGGCGGCGACGAACACCAGCAGACCGCCGCCCACCAGCAGCGAGGCCGCGCCCGCCAGCCCTCCGCTCGCCACCGTCAGCACCCAGCCGGGGTAGGGGTGCCGGTTGCGCCGGATCTCCGCGAGCCGCCGGTAGGCCTCCTCCAGCGAGATGTGCGTCTCGTCGTCGCTGAGGTCGTCCACCAGCTGGTACACGGCCGCCAGCCGGGTGTAGTCGGTGCCCCGGCGGCGCACCGTGCGGGAGGCGGTCACCGGGTCGTCCACCAGGGACGGCTGGTAGGAGATGGACAGCAGGGTGAAGGTGACGTTCGGTTCGCAGCGGTCCAGGCCGTAGGAGCGGCACACGGCGAACATCGCCGCCTCCACGTCCTCGGCGCCCTCACCGCCCGCGAGCAGCAGTTCGCCGATACGCAGCGTCAGGTCGAGCACGCGCGGGACGGCCGGGCCGCCCTCCTCCGGCTTCGGGGCCGCCTTCTCCGGGGCCGGACGCTCGGCCACCGGCATGCGCAGCATGGTGCGCATCCGGTCCTGCCAGGGCACGTCCGGGGTGATGCTGATGACCGGTGTGCCGCCGGGGGGTGTGAAGGCGGGCGGGGCGTGCCGGGCGCTGTAGGTCTTCGGCGGGCTGAACGCCGAGCCCTCCGCCTCGGCGGGCTGCGGCGGGGACACCTCCAGGCCGTCCGGGACGGCGAACTCGGAGGTCGTCTCGGACTCGCCGGAGTCGTTCCTGGGCACGGTCAGGCCTTCGGGAACGGCGAATTCCGAGGTGATCTCCGATTCGCTCTCCACCGGCGACGGCAGTCCCGGGGGAGGGGTGAAGGCACTCCTCGCCTCGTCCGACTGCGGTTTGCGGTCCTCCGCGTCCGTCACCTGCGTTGCGCTCCCTGTGCGACTCGGGTCGGTCTGCCTGTTTCCGTAGAGGCCCCTGCCCCGTCAAGCCTCAGTATGCGCACGCACAGCGGAACGGGCCGCACGCGCGAGGCGTACGGCCCGTTCGCGGTTCGTGTGCCGCGGTTCGCGGTTCGTGTGCCGCGGGGGACCTCAGTGGTGGCCGCCCTGCTCCTTGAAACGCTTGAAGGACCGCTCGATCTCGGCCTCGGCGTCGACTCGGCCGACCCAGTTGGCGCCCTCCACCGACTTGCCGGGCTCCAGGTCCTTGTAGACCTCGAAGAAGTGCTGGATCTCCAGACGGTCGAACTCCGACACGTGGTGGATGTCCCGCAGGTGCTCCACGCGCGGGTCCGTCGACGGGACGCACAGCAGCTTGTCGTCGCCACCGGCCTCGTCCGTCATGCGGAACATGCCGATCGCACGGCACCTGATCAGGCAGCCCGGGAACGTCGGATCGTCCAGGATGACCAGCGCGTCCAGCGGGTCACCGTCCTCGCCGAGGGTGTTCTCGACGAAGCCGTAGTCGGTCGGGTAGGCGGTCGAGGTGAAGAGTCGACGGTCCAGGCGGATCCGACCCGTCTCGTGGTCCACCTCGTACTTGTTCCGCGAACCCTTCGGGATCTCGATCGTGACGTCGAACTCCACCGGTGGCTCCTCCATGATCAGCACATAGTTCTGGTGATTAAGTGTCCCTCACGCAGGTGTGTGATCGCGAAAGGGGCTGGTGGTCGTGCCAGAGCTGAGGCCTTGGCGAGGCGCGAGACCGCATGTCGAGCGGATCGCGGACGCCGTACGACCGTCTCTCGCGCGCGTGGGCGATGCGCTGCGACGGTCTGCCGGCACCGGATCACCGCAGGTCAGGCGGGGCTCCCGGCCGAGGCCCGGGCTGTACACCGCGACCGCCGCCACCGCCGGACTGGCCCTGGCCGTCGGCGTGGTGACCGTCTCCGGCCCCTGGGACTCCTCGGGTCAGCGTACGGCCGAGCGGGACCGGGCCGTCGCCCTGGAGGCCGCGCGTGGCGCAGATCACGGCAGCACTCGGGGCAGAGCGGGTACGCCGCGCGAGACGCGCACGCCCCCCAGCGCCCCCTCCGTGCTCACCGGCCTCGGCGGCACCGCCACCACCGTCAGGTCGGCACCCCGCGGCAAGACCCTCGCGGCCGTCCTCGACCCGCTGCTGAAGACCCCGGCGCTGGGCCGCCACTCCGCCTCGGTCGTCGACGTGGCCACCGGCAGACGCCTCTACGGCACCGCCCCCGGCACCCCGCTCACCCCCGCCTCCACCATCAAGATCGTCACCGCGGCCGCGGCGCTCTCCGCGCTCGGCCCCGACCACCGGCTCACCACCCGCGCCACCTACGAGCCCGACACCAAGGAGGTCGTGCTGGTCGGCGGCGGCGACCCCACGCTCACCGCCCGGAAGAAGCCCGCACCCGGCACGGCCCGCCTGAGCGACCTCGCGGAGCGGACCGCCGCCGCCCTCGCCAAGCGGGGCGTGCGCAAGGTGACGCTCTCCTACGACGAGACCCTCTACCCCGGCGACCGGCGGCACCCGATCGGCGAGAACACCAACATCGCCGAGATCACCCCCCTGATGACCGACGAGGCCCGCACCGACGACTCCGGCAGCGGCGCCGCCCCCCGCGTCCCCGACCCGGCCGCCGACGCCGCTCGCACCTTCGGCGAGCTGCTGCGCAAGTACGGCGTGCAGACCTCGCCGCCCGGCCCGTCGAAGTCCAGCAGCCGGGCCGTCACCCTCGCCTCGGTCTCCTCGCCCCCGCTCTCCGCCCTCGTCGAGCGGATGCTGACCAACAGCGACAACGACATCGCCGAGGCCCTCGCCCGGCACACCGCGATCGCCACGGGCAAGCGCGCCGACTTCGCCGGCGCCTCGGCGGCCGTGCGCGCCCAGCTGCAGAGGCTGAAGGTCCCGCTGAAGGGCGCCGTGCTGCGCGACGGCAGCGGCCTGGACCGCCGCGACCGGCTCACCGCCGACCTGCTCACCTCACTGCTGGTCAAGGCAGCCGACCCCGCCCACCCCGAGCTGCGCCCCGTCCTCACCGGCCTGCCCGTCGCCGGCTTCACCGGCACCCTCAGCGGCCGTTACGCCGACGGGGCGGGCGGTGTGGTCCGCGCCAAGACCGGCACCCTCACCGGCGTCAACACCCTCGCGGGCACCGTCGTCGACCGCGACGGGCGCCTGCTGGCGTTCGCCTTCCTGGGCACCGGAGCGGACCGGGGCGCCGCCCAGAACGCCCTGGACAAGGCGGCCACGGCTCTCGCGGGGTGCGGCTGCCGGTGACGCGGGCGGGCACCCCCCCGCCCGCCCGCCCCGCCGGCCTGCGGGATCTCGCTGCCCTGCCCGCTTCCCCGGCACTCACGTACCGTTGACCCATGACGAGCATCGGTGGTGCTGCCTCTTCCGGGATGGTCGACTGGAACCTCGCGGTCGCGACCGCGACCCGGCTCATGCGACCCGGCCCCGACGTGAGCCGCGACGAGGCCAGGGCCGTCGTCGCGGAGCTGCGCCGGCACGCGCAAGCCTCGGAGGGTCACGTCCGGGGCTTCACTCGTCTCGGGACGGAGGAGACCCACGACACCCCGGTGCTGGTGGTCGACCGGCCCGGCTGGGTGCGGGCCAACGTCGCCGGATTCCGTGAACTGCTCAAGCCGCTGCTCGACAAGATGCAGCAGCGGCGCGGCAGCGGCCCCGGCAACGCGGTCCTCGGCGCCGTGGGCGGCAAGGTCACCGGCGTCGAGCTGGGCATGCTGCTGTCCTTCCTCGCCTCCCGCGTCCTCGGCCAGTACGAGACCTTCGCCCCCGCCACCCGCGACCTGCCCGCCGGGGAGAACGGCGGCGGCCGGCTGCTGCTCGTCGCGCCCAACGTGGTCCACGTCGAACGCGAACTCGACGTCGACCCGCACGACTTCCGGCTGTGGGTGTGCCTGCACGAGGAGACCCACCGCACCCAGTTCAGTGCCGTGCCCTGGCTGCGCGACCACCTGGAGGGCGAGATCCAGTCGTTCCTGGCGGAGACCGACGTCGACCCCATGACCGTCCTGGAGCGCATCCGCGACGCCGCCCAGACGCTGGCCGGCGGCCGGCCCGAGGGCGAGGAGGAGGACGGCGGGCGCTCCCTGGTGGAGATCGTCCAGACCCCCGCCCAGCGTGAGATCCTCGGCCGTCTCACCGCCGTGATGTCCCTGCTGGAGGGCCACGCCGACTATGTGATGGACGGCGTCGGCCCCGAGGTCGTGCCGACCGTCGCCGAGATCCGCGAGAAGTTCCAGCAGCGCCGGGCCAAGGGCGCCTCCCGCCTGGACCTGGCGCTGCGCAAGCTGCTGGGCCTGGACGCCAAGCTGCGCCAGTACCGCGACGGGGAACGTTTCGTCCGCGCGGTCGTCGAGGAGGTCGGCATGGACGGCTTCAACCGCGTGTGGACCTCGCCCAACACGCTCCCCACCAAGGCGGAGATCTCCAAACCGGCGGACTGGATCACACGGGTGCACCGCAAACCGGAGGCATAAGCTCCGCACGACGGCATGCGGAGTCCCCTCCAATCACCCGTCCGAGGGACCGTGAGCCATGGGTAGGCGTGCAATGCTCGGGGAACGGCCCGGTTCTGTCACCATCTACACACTCTGCGTGACCGGACCTCGGGCTCACCCCCCGACAACTTCATGAAGGGAACCGGACAATGGGTCCCCATCCTGCGGTCGCGGCGATACGCCTGGCGGTCCGCCGCGTACTCCACGACATCCTCGCTGAACACGCTGAACACGCTGAACACGCTGAACACGCTGAACACGCTCCCGGCGAGCACCACGAGCGCCACGGGCATCACGAGCACCACCAGCAGCACGGCCTGCACGAACAGCACGGACATCACGGGCAGCGCGCCGGCGGGCGCGGCCGAACCCCGTCCCGGGCCTCGGTGGCCACCCCGCACGGACGCTCCTGCGCCCCGCTCGTGCTGGTGGCCTGCTCCGGCGGCGCCGACTCCATGGCCCTCGCCTCCGCCCTCGCCTTCGAGGCCCCCCGGCTCGGCGTCCGGGCCGGCGGCATCACCGTCGACCACGGACTCCAGCCCGGCTCCGACCAGCGCGCGGCGGAGGTCGTGCAGCGCATGAGGGAACTCGGCCTCCATCCGGCCGAGTCCGTCGCCGTGACCGTCGGCCGCGAGGGCGGGCCCGAGGCCGCGGCCCGCGACGCCCGCTACGCCGCCCTGGACGCCGCCGCCGAACGGCTCGGCGCCCGCGCCGTCCTGCTCGGTCACACCAGGGACGACCAGGCCGAGACCGTCCTGCTCGGCCTCGCCCGCGGCTCCGGCATCCGCTCCCTGTCCGGCATGGCCGCGGTCTCGGGGGCCGGCGGCCGTTACCGGCGCCCCTTCCTGCAGCTCGACCGGCAGACCGCCCGCAAGGCCTGCATGGTCCAGTCCCTGCCCGTCTGGGACGACCCGCACAACACCGACCCGTCCTACACCCGCTCCCGGCTGCGCCACGAGGGTCTGCCCGCCCTGGAGAAGGCGCTCGGCAAGGGCGTCGTCGAGGCCCTCGCCCGCACCGCCCAGCTCTCCCGCGACGACGCCGACGCCCTCGACGCCTGGGCCTCCCGCGCCGAGGCCGGCGTCCGCGACGCCGACGGCGGCCTCGAGTGCGCCGGCCTCCACGCCCTGCCGCCCGCGGTGCGCCGCCGGGTGCTGCGCCGCGCCGCCATCGAGGCGGGCGCACCGGCCGGTTCCCTGTTCGCCCGGCACATCGAGGAGGTCGACCGGCTGATCACCGGCTGGCGCGGTCAGGGGGCCATCAATCTCCCCGGCAAAGTCGTCGTCCGGCGGCAGGGTGGCAGACTGGTGATTCGGCAAGGCTGAAACGGTGCCCCCTCGGCGACGGAGGCGGCGGGGTCCGGCAGCCGGTGGGACGACCGAAAGTGATGCGGGTGGACGCGAAAGACATGGGTGCCGACCTCGAGAAGGTGCTCATCACCAAGGAAGAGATCGACGCGAAGCTGGCCGAGCTGGCTGCCAAGATCGACGCGGATTACGCGGGCAAGGATCTGCTGATCGTCGGCGTGCTCAAGGGCGCGGTGATGGTCATGGCCGACCTCGCGCGGGCGCTGTCCACCCCCGTCACGATGGACTGGATGGCCGTATCCTCGTACGGGGCGGGCACCCAGTCCTCCGGTGTGGTGCGGATCCTCAAGGACCTCGACACCGACATCAAGGGCAAGCACGTCCTGATCGTCGAGGACATCATCGACTCCGGTCTGACCCTGTCCTGGCTGATCTCCAACCTCGGCTCGCGCGAGCCCGCCTCCCTGAAGGTGTGCACGCTGCTGCGCAAGCCCGAGGCGGCGAAGGTCGCCATCGATGTGGAATGGGTCGGTTTCGACATCCCCAACGAATTCGTCGTCGGCTACGGCCTGGACTACGCCGAGAAGTACCGCAATCTCCCGTTCGTCGGTACGCTCGCGCCTCACGTCTACGGCGGCTGAGCCCGAAGGGCCCATTCGCCCGGACGGTGATCGGGAACCCCGGCGGTCTCCGCGCCGTTGGAGCATGCGTAGACGCGATTGCCAGCCGTCCCGCGCAGCTTCGGGGGACAATGCTGGGGTACCGTCCGAAGAACAGCCTTTATCAAACTCACTATGGCAGGAGGGACGGGGCGGCACCGCTCCGTATGGATGGACGTGAAGCGATACTTCCGTGGGCCGGTCATGTGGATCGTGCTGGCCGTCCTTGCCGTGGTCGTGTTGATGCAGGTCGTCGGTTCGTCCGGCGGCTACAAGACGGTGGACACGGGCCAGGTCGTCCAGGCGATCAATGAGAACAAGGTCGAGTCGGCCAAGCTGACCACCGGCGACGAGCAGATCATCAAGGTCTCGCTCAAGGACGGTCAAAAGGTCGAGGGCAGCTCGAAGATCCAGGCGAGCTACATCGGTGACCAGGGCGTCACCATCGCCAGCACGCTGCAGAACAAGTACGAGAACAAGCAGATCCCCGACGGCTACACGGTCTCGCCGTCCAAGCAGAACCCCTTCGTGAGCATTCTGCTGTCGCTGCTTCCGTTCGTTCTGATCGTGATCGTCTTCCTGTTCCTGATGAATCAGATGCAGGGCGGCGGCTCCCGCGTCATGAACTTCGGCAAGTCCAAGGCGAAGCTCATCACCAAGGACACGCCGAAGACGACGTTCGCCGACGTGGCCGGCTCGGACGAGGCCGTCGAGGAGCTCCAGGAGATCAAGGAGTTCCTGCAGGAACCGGCCAAGTTCCAGGCCGTCGGCGCCAAGATCCCCAAGGGCGTGCTGCTCTACGGCCCGCCCGGCACCGGCAAGACCCTGCTCGCGCGGGCCGTCGCGGGCGAGGCCGGTGTGCCCTTCTACTCGATCTCCGGTTCCGACTTCGTCGAGATGTTCGTCGGTGTCGGTGCCTCCCGGGTCCGTGACCTGTTCGAGCAGGCCAAGGCCAACGCCCCCGCCATCGTCTTCGTCGACGAGATCGACGCGGTCGGCCGCCACCGCGGCGCCGGCCTCGGCGGCGGTCACGACGAGCGCGAGCAGACCCTGAACCAGCTGCTCGTCGAGATGGACGGCTTCGACGTCAAGGGCGGCGTCATCCTGATCGCCGCCACCAACCGGCCCGACATCCTCGATCCCGCCCTCCTGCGCCCCGGCCGCTTCGACCGGCAGATCGCCGTGGACCGCCCCGACATGCAGGGCCGTCTGGAGATCCTCAAGGTCCACCAGAAGGGCAAGCCGGTCGCCCCCGACGTCGACCTGGCGGCCGTCGCCCGCCGCACCCCCGGCATGACCGGTGCGGACCTGGCCAACGTGCTGAACGAGGCCGCGCTGCTCACCGCGCGCAGCGACAAGAAGCTCATCGACAACAAGGTGCTGGACGAGGCGATCGACCGCGTGGTCGCAGGCCCGCAGAAGCGGAGCCGGATCATGTCGGACAAGGAGAAGAAGATCACCGCGTACCACGAGGGCGGACACGCCCTGGTCGCGGCGGCCTCACCGAACTCCGACCCGGTCCACAAGATCACCATCCTGTCCAGAGGCCGCGCCCTCGGCTACACGATGGTCCTGCCGGACGAGGACAAGTACTCGACCACGCGCAACGAGATGCTCGACCAGCTCGCCTACATGCTGGGCGGCCGGGCGGCCGAGGAGCTGGTCTTCCACGACCCGACCACGGGTGCCGCCAACGACATCGAGAAGGCCACCAACCTGGCCCGCGCGATGGTCACCCAGTACGGCATGACCGAGCGGCTCGGCGCGATCAAGTTCGGCGGCGACAACTCCGAGCCGTTCCTCGGACGTGAGATGGCGCACCAGCGCGACTACTCGGAAGAGGTCGCCGCGCTGGTCGACGAAGAGGTCAAGAAGCTCATCGAGAACGCGCACAACGAGGCGTGGGAGATCCTCGTCGAGAACCGTGACGTCCTCGACAACCTCGTGCTCGCCCTCCTGGAGAAGGAGACGCTGGGCAAGGAGGAGATCGCCGAGATCTTCGCGCCCGTCGTCAAGCGGCCGCCCAGGCCCGCCTGGACCGGCTCCTCCCGCCGCACGCCGTCCACCCGCCCGCCGGTCCTCTCCCCGAAGGAGCTGGCCCTGACCAACGGGGCGAACGGCGCACCGCAGGCGATCAGCACCGCCAAGAGCACCGCGGCGGACACCACCGGGACGCCCGAGCGGGCACCGGAAGAGCGCCCGGAGAGCTGACCCCGGCCCCTGGCGGCCGTCGCCGGGCCCGGAATGTATACCGCGCCCCCCAGGTTCTAGCCTGGGGGGCGCGGTATGTGCGTCACCGCAGTCGATATGCGTGCCCCGGGCACGCGCGCAGGCAAGGAACGAGGCTCCACATGACCGACCCCGTGACGCTGGACGGCCAGGTCCCGATCGGCGAGTTCGACGAGAAGCGGGCGGAGAACGCCGTACGCGAACTTCTGATCGCGGTCGGCGAGGACCCGGACCGGGAGGGCCTGCAGGAGACGCCGGCACGGGTGGCCCGGGCGTACAAGGAGATATTCGCGGGCCTGTGGCAGAAGCCCGAGGATGTGCTGACCACCACCTTCGACCTCGGGCACGACGAGATGGTGCTGGTGAAGGACATCGAGGTCTACTCGACCTGCGAGCACCACCTGGTGCCCTTCCGGGGCGTGGCGCACGTCGGCTACATCCCCTCGACCAGCGGCAAGATCACCGGCCTGTCCAAGCTGGCCCG
The DNA here is from genome assembly GCF_039526425.1 of Streptomyces thermospinosisporus. Taxonomy (NCBI): domain Bacteria; kingdom Bacillati; phylum Actinomycetota; class Actinomycetes; order Kitasatosporales; family Streptomycetaceae; genus Streptomyces; species Streptomyces thermospinosisporus. Next base: position 60,184 of record NZ_BAAAIZ010000062.1, on the reverse strand, counting down.
GCTGGTCGACGTCTTCGCCCGCCGCCCCCAGGTGCAGGAACGCCTCACCACGCAGATCGCCGACTCCCTGATGGAGATCCTGGAGCCGCGCGGCGTGATCGTGGTCGTCGAGTGCGAGCACATGTGCATGTCCATGCGCGGTATCCGCAAGCCCGGCGCCAAGACCCTCACCTCGGCGGTGCGCGGCCAGCTCCGGGACGCGGCCACCCGCAACGAGGCGATGAGCCTGATCATGGCCCGCTGAACCGCAGGGGCGCTGGCCGCTGAGGCTCCGGGGCACTGCAATCACGGGGCCGCCGACAGCCGGGTTGCTGCGCGGTCCTGGGCGCGGGCCGCCCGTCTCCCGCGCCGGATCGGCTTTTCCGGGCCCGCCCGTCGCGGGCCGGCCGGATCGTCTCTCCCGGCTGCCGGGGCTGCTTGCCGGGTGGCCGGATGGCTGGTCCTGGGCGGCCGGATGGCTGGTCCTGGGCGGCCGGGTTGGGGGTGTCGGCTGCCCGTTCGGCTGTCCCGGGCTGCCGGGGTTGCTTGCCGGGCTGCCGGGGCGGCCCGTCGAACCGCTAGATCGCTTGTCCGGGCGGGCAGGGCGGCCCGCCTGACCATGGAAGCGCGTCGCAGGCCCTCAGGCTGGCGGGAGCGCCCTTCAAACCGCCCTTCGGACTGCCGGGGGGCTGCCTTCGGACTGCCGGGGGCTGCCTTCGGACCGCCGGGGGCTGCCTTCGGACCGCCGGGGGCGGCCCTCAGACCATCGGGGGCGGCCCTCAGGCCGCCGGGGCGGCGCCCTTGGTGTCGTCGTCCTCGTCGTCGGGGAGTTTGCAGACGCGCTCGAGGAAGATGCCCGCCGCTATGATCCCGATGCCCGCGACGACGGAGAAGCCGGCGTAGATGGCCTGGTCGCGGCGGGCCGGGACCTCCAGGGACTCGAGCAGGTAGACGCAGACGCCGCCGTACATCCCGGCCACGAGGGCGGCGACCAGGGCGCTGGCCTGGCCGAAGACCACCGCTCGGGCCGCCATCAGGGGATCGACGCCCTTGGCGTCGGGGCGCCGCTCGCGCTGGGCCTTGAGCCGGGCGCGCAGGGAAAGGGCCGTGGCCGTGAGGACCGTGGCGATCAGGCCGAGCACGATCGGTGCGGCCACGGGGACGCTCGGCAGGGTCCCGAAGGAGTTCCACAGGCGGGCGCCCGCCCAGGACAGGATCCCGGCGACGACGAAAACGCCGGCCAGCACCCGGATGCGCAGCTGTCTCACGGTGTCCCTTCCCCGGCTGTCGGTCGTCTCGACCTTAACGGCTACTCGGGCAGCCGGAGTTCCAGGTCCGGGCGCTGTGTGACGCCCTGGCGGGTGACCTCGTCCAGCAGCGCGGCGACCGGGCCGCGGCCGGGCAGCTCGGCCTCGGGGTCGACGTCGTGCCAGGGGGCGAGGACGAAGGCACGCTCGTGCGCGCGGGGGTGGGGGAGCGTGAGCCGCGGGTCGTCGGAGCGCATCTCCGCGTAGGAGACGATGTCCACGTCCAGGGTGCGCGGGCCCCACCGCTCGTCGCGGACGCGGTGGAAGGCCTCCTCGACCGCCTGCGCCCGCTCCAGCAGGGAGGAGGGCGGCAGGGTGGTCTTCAGCACCGCGACCGCGTTGAAGTACGAGGGCTGGCTGCCGGGCTCGACGCCCCACGGCTCCGTCTCGTAGACGGGCGAGACGGCCTTGACGCGGATGCCGGGGGTGTCCTCCAGGGCGTCCACGGCCCCCTGGAGGGTCTCCAGGCGGTTGCCGAGGTTGGCGCCGAGGGAGACCACCGCACGTTTGGGGTTCTGCAGCGTGGAGTCGGCGGCGTCGACCCGCTCGACCACGGAGGCGGGCACGGGCTGAACGGTCGGGTCGGTGGACCCCTGAGTGAACGGCCTGGTCATACGCGGCTCCGGGTGATGGTGACGGTCACGTCGTCGAACGGAACGGTGATCGGGGCGTCCGGCTTGTGGACGCAGACCTCGACCTCCCGAACCGCGTCGTGCTTCAGACAGACCTCGGCGATGCGCTCGGCGAGCGTCTCGATGAGGTTGACGGGCTCGCCCTGCACGACGGCCACGACCTCCTCGGCCACGACGCCGTAGTGCACGGTCTTCGTCAGGTCGTCGTCGGCCGCGGCCGGGCGGGTGTCGAGGCCGAGGACCAGGTCCACGATGAAGGTCTGGCCCTCCTCGCGTTCCTTGGGCAGCACACCGTGGTGCCCACGGGCCCTCAGGCCGCGCAGCGCGACACGATCCACGCGAATCACTCCTGCAGTCGTCGGTCCGGCCGGTGTGCCGCGTGCGGGCGGCACACAACGGCCTTCTGTCGAATCTACCTGCGGGCACCGACGTCACCGGGCCACCGGGGACGCGGGCCGGGAGCTGTGCCGCGAGGATTCATCCCGCGTTTGCCCTGGAGAGGCCGGGTGCTCACGGCGCGGAAGCCGCGCCTGCCCGCCGCTGCGTGATTCCAACCACGTGCGCGACCGCACAAACGGGGAGGCCGGGCGGGCTCAGGCGGGGCTGTCGTCGACGGGAGTGTCGTCGGGCGGCGTCTCGTCGTCCTCGTCGGACTCGGCGAGCACCGGGGAGGCGTGGTGGGACCACAGCTTCCAGCCGGCCGGTGTGCGCCGGAACACATTGGTGGCCACCACCAGCTGGCCGACCAGCGGACCGAGCTCCTCGCCCTCCTCGGGGGCGGGGCCGCCGCTGAGGATGTTCTCCGTGCAGGTCACCACGGCGGTGTCGCCGGTGACCGAGACATGGACGTCGGTGAGGAAGAACTGGATGTAGTCGGTGCTCGCCATGATCACCGCGTAGGAGCGCAGGACCTCGCCGCGGCCGGTGAGCACCGGCCAGCCGGGGTGCACACAGGAGACCACGCCGGCCTCCGCGGGGTCGTGGTAGCTCTCGTCGACACCTAGGTCGGCCGGGGTCAGCCAGAGCGAGGCGACCTCCTCGAAGTCGCCCCGTTCGAGTGCCTCGTAGTAGGCCCTGTTGGCGGCCTCGACCTGCTCGACGTCGGTGCGGGGGGCGCTCACCGGGCTCCTTCCGCGCCGTGCGCGCCGGGCGCGGGGTCCTCGGAGGCCGCGGTGGCCGCGGTGGCCGTGGTGCGCGCCTGTTCGATGGCGTGGGCGACGCGTACGGCGTCGGCCGTGGCGCGGACCTCGTGCACCCGGACGGCCCAGGCGCCGGCCTGCGCGGCCAGGGCGGAGACGGCGGCGGTGGCCGCGTCGCGCTCCCGCGCGGGGGGCGGTGTGCCGTCCGGGCCGGCCAGGACCCGGCCGAGGAACCGCTTGCGGGAGGCGGCGACCAGCAGCGGGTGGCCGAGCGCCAGCAGACGGTCGATGCGGGCGAGCAGCGCCAGGTCGTGCTCGGCCTCCTTGGAGAAGCCCAGACCGGGGTCGACGATCAGGCGGTCCTCGGCGATCCCGCCCTCCAGCACGGCGTCCACCCGCGCCCGCAGTTCGTCGACGACCTCGGTGACGACGTCGTCGTAGACCCCCCGGATGTTGCCGCCCTCCAGGAAGCCGCGCCAGTGCATGACGACGAAGGGGGCGCCCGCGTCGGCGACGACGCGGATCATGCCGGGGTCGGCGAGGCCGCCGCTGACGTCGTTGACCAGGACGGCACCGGCCGCGAGGGCCTGCTCGGCGACGGAGGCCCGCATGGTGTCGACGGAGATCGTGACGCCCTCGGAGGCGAGGCCCCGGACGACCGGGATGACCCGCTTGAGCTCCTCGGCCTCGTCGACGCGGGTCGCGCCGGGGCGGGTGGACTCGCCGCCGACGTCCACCAGATCCGCGCCCTGGGCGATCAGATCCAGGCCGTGCTTGACGGCGTTCGTCGTGTCGAACCAGCGGCCGCCGTCGGAGAAGGAGTCGGGGGTGACGTTCACGACTCCCATGACCGCGCACCGGCCCCAGTGAGGAAGGCCCGCGACGTGAGGGCGTCCGCTGTGATTGCTCATATGTTCAGCGTAGGCCCAGGCGGCGGCTGCGCAGCGCCGCGCCCCGGCCGGTGGTTCCCCGTGCAGGGCACCCCTCTCGACCCCGCCCCGGCCTCCCGCCGGGATCAGGCGGCGCGGACCGTGCCTTCCGACGGGCCGCGGTCCAGCATGTGGGCGCAGGGGCGGCGGGCCGGGGTGCGGCGGCGCAGGAAGCGCGGCAGCGGCACGGCCGGGTTGAGGAAGCCTTCCGCCTGCATCGCGGCGAAGCCGATGCGGGGCAGGTCCGCCGAGGCCCGGTAGACCACGAAGCGGGGCTCCCAGCGGGGCCGGAACTTGGCGTTGAACTTGTACAGCGACTCGATCTGGAACCAGCGCGACAGGAACAGCAGCAGCCCCCGCCAGGCCCGCAGCACCGGGCCCGCGCCGATCTTCTCGCCGCGCGCCAGCGCCGAGCGGAACATCGCGAAGTTGAGCGAGACCCGTTCGATGCCGAAGGCCGGCGCGGCCCGCAGGGCGGCCACGATGAGCAGTTCGTTCATGCCCGGGTCGGCCGAGCGGTCCCGGCGCATCAGGTCCAGGGAGACGCCGTCCTCGCCCCACGGCACGAAGTGCAGGATCGCCTTCAGATCGCCGTACTCGCCCGGCTCGGCCTCGGCCTTGTGCGCGGTGGCGATCAGGCAGTCGCCGTCGGCCGGGTCGCCGACGCGGCCCAGCGCCATGGAGAAGCCGCGCTCGGTCTCGGTGCCGCGCCAGTCGTCGGCGGCGCGGCGGATGCGGTCCAGCTCGGCCTCGCCGAGGTCACGGACACGCCGTACCCGGGTCTCGTAACCGGCGCGCTCGATGCGCTTGACCATCTGGCGGACGTTGCGCATCGCGCGGCCGGCGAGTGAGAAATCCTTGACGTCGACCACCGCCTCGTCGCCGATCTCCAGGGCGTCGAGGCCGGTCTCGCGGGTCCACACATGGCCGCCGGTCTCGGAGCAGCCCATGACGGCCGGGGTCCAGGAGTGCGCCCTGGCCTCGTCCATGAAGCGCTCGATGGCACCGGGCCAGGCCTCGACGTCGCCGATGGGGTCACCGCTGGCGAGCATCACCCCGGACACCACGCGGTAGGTGACCGCCGCCTTGCCGCTGGGGGAGAACACCACGGCCTTGTCGCGCCGCAGCGCGAAGTGCCCGAGGGAGTCGCGCCCGCCGTGCTCGGCGAGCAGGGCGCGCAGCCGGGCCTCGTCCTCCTCGGTGAGCCGGGCGGCCGGGTGCTCGGGGCGGAACGCCAGGTAGATGGTGGTGACGGCGGTGATCCAGCCGAGGGCGCCGAGGCAGAAGGCGACGGTCCAGGAGGTGTGGCCCCGGTAGTCGACCGGCCCCTCCACCCCGAACAGCCCGTACACCACGTGGGTCAGCCGGTCGGCCAGGCTCGGGTCGCCGATCAGCTGCCCCGGCTGGGCGTTGACGATGACCAGCCCCAGCAGCAGCGAACCGGCGCCCATGAGCACGAAGTTGGCCAGCGCTCGCCATCTGCTGCGCGGGTCGGGCAGTGCGGCGAACTGGTCGCGGTGGCGCAGCAGCAGGGCGAGCAGCACCAGCGGGATCAGCACGCCCAGCACCGAGTGCCGGTAGCTGAACTGGGCCACCGCGCCCGCCGGGAGCAGGGCGACCGCGGCCCGCCAGGCACGCCGCTTGCCCCGCTTCAGCCCGTGCGCGAGGAGCAGCAGCAGGACGCCGGCGCTCAGCGAGAGCGCCGCCGCGAAGGACCCGAACGCCCCCGGCAGAACCTCGGCGAGGTCGTGCATACGGCTGTGCCGGAAACGCGGGAAGATGCCCGCGGCGATGTCCAGCAGGCCCACCAGGGCGCAGGCCCGGCCGACCAGAAGAGGCACGGACTCGGGGCGTGGCCCGCGCAGCAGCCGGCGCGCGCGAAGCAGCACGCCGCCGTCCCGTACGCGCCGGGGCGCACGGGCCGTGGGCTTGGGAACCCGGCCCGACATTTCCTCATCTGTCCTGACAGACATCGCAATCCTGTAGTTCCGCGAGAGACCATGGTTCCGGTGCCGATCGGGCATCCGGCGACATTGCGCCCTCTAGGACGGTGTCTCGGGAGGAGAGGTTCACTCCGCCCGCCAAAGCCGCCGAACAGGCCAACGACAGCCCGGCGCCGCCCTTGTGACGGAGCAGGGGCGGCGGGCGCCGGACGGAAAGCGCAGGCAGGTACCACCTCATGGGTCTGACGAGCGACACGCTGCTGTGGGCGACCGCCCTCGCCGCAGCCTTGCTGTTCACCGGCACGGTGTGGCTGTGGCCACGGCTGGCCCGGCGCACCTGGCGGGCGGTCTGCGGGCGGGTGGGCCTGCTGCTCGCCACCCAGCTGGCGATCTTCGCGGCGGTGGGCCTCGCCGCCAATCAGGCGTTCGGCTTCTACGCCGGCTGGGCCGACCTGTTCGGCCGGCAGAAGGACCAGGGCGTCGTCGTCGACCACGCGGCGGGCGGCGCCGGCCTGAAGGTCGTGAACTCCGGGCCGGTGCCCGGAGTTGCGGGCACCCGCCCCGAGGAGACCGGCCGCATCGACGAGGTCCGCATCTCGGGCCGCACCAGCCGCATCGCCTCTCCCGCCTACGTGTATCTGCCGCCGGAGTACTTCCGCGCCGAACACCGCGGCCGTGACTTCCCCGCGGCCGTCGTCCTCACCGGATATCCGGGCACCGCGCGGGCGCTCGTCGACAAGCTGCGCTATCCGCGCACCGTCCACCAGGCGGCCCGGGAAGGGAGAATGCCGCCGATGATCCTGGTGATGCTGCGCCCGACCGTCGCGCCGCCCCGGGACACCGAATGCGTGGACGTCCCGAAGGGACCGCAGACCGAGACCTTCTTCGCGAAGGACCTGCCCGAGACGATCGGCGGCCACTACCGGGTGAAGGACGGGCGCGGCGCCTGGGGAGTGGTCGGCAACTCCACCGGCGGCTACTGCGCCCTCAAACTGGCGATCCACCACCCCGGGGTCTTCGGCGCGGGCGCCGGACTCTCCGCGTACTACAAGGCGCCGATCGACCCCACCACCGGCGATCTCTTCCAGGGCGACGAGGAACTCCGCAACGAGGCCGACCTGCGCTGGTACATCGGGCGCCGGCCCGCGCCCGACACGGCACTCCTCGTCAGCAGCAGCAAGAAGGGCGAGTCCAACTACCGGGACACGGTGAAGTTCATCGAGCAGGTGAAGGCCACCGGCCGCACCCGCATCTCGTCGATCATCCTGGAAAGCGGCGGTCACAACTTCAACACCTGGCGACGGGAGATTCCGGCCGCCATGGAGTGGCTCGGGAACCGCCTCGCCGAAGCGAAACGATCTTGAAGAACGGGCCCGGTGTCAATTCACGATTCAACCGGGTTCCCTGATGCGCTGTGAAAGCGTCGGTATGGCTTTGTTTTTACGGGGCGGGGGTCCATCATTCGCCTACTCGCGGTAAGTTTCTGGCCATGCCACGTGGACGTCACCGCCATTCCCCGCCTCTGCACAGGATGCTGCCCCCGTCGGCGATCGCAGGCGTGTCCCTCGTCTGTGCCCTGGGGCCCTGGGTGTTCACGCACACGACGGTGCTACGGATCCTGTCCGCGGCCGCGGCGGCCACGGCGGTGACCGGCGCGGTCGTGATGCGGCGCTGGGACATCCAGGCGGGCAAACGCGTCGCCGACCTCACGCGGGCGCGGGCGAGCGACGAGTGGCGTTTCGAGGAGCGGGTCGCCGAACTGGAGGCCGACCTCGACGAGTCGCGCGAGCTGCGCCAGAAGCTGGAGCAGCGGCTGCGGGCCAAGCGGGCGGAGCTGGCCGGGCTGCGCAACGAGCACGCGGCCCTGCTGCGCCGCTACGCCACGGCGGAGGCGGACCGGGCGAGCGTCCTGGAGCAGCGCCGGGTGCTGGAGATAGAGGCCGCGGCCCCCGCACGTGCGCTGCCGGTGGGCACGGGGGACGCCCCCGCCGCGGAGCAGGACGAGCCCGCCGCCGCAGAGGAGCCGGTCAGGGACGACATCCCCGCGGTCTTCTCCCCCGAGGGCTCCCAGCTCTTCCTCCGCGCCAACGCCGCCCTGACGCGCCTCGAGAAGGACGACGACGACAAGCCCGCCAAGGCGGACGAGAACTCCGCGAAGACGAAGGCGAAGGCGGACATGGCGGCGCCTGCCGAGGGCGGAGGCAGCCCCGAGGACGACGGTCCCGAGCCCACCAGGAACGACGCGCCGCCGGAGGACGAGGCGGCGGGGAAGCCCGAGGCGGTCGCCGGCCATGAGGGGGCGGCCGCCACCCAGCCTCCGGCGGTACCGGCTCAGCAGGGCGGGCGGCCCGCCGGTCACTTCACGGTGCCCACGGCTGTCGCGGTCGTGCCGCAGACGGCGCCGGTGCGCCGGTCGGCGCCGGAGGGGGGCTTCGACTTCTTCGGTACGAAGAAGAAGGGTGTGGAACGGGCCGCGCTGGAGGCTGTGCAGAACGAGGATCTTGCCGATGTGGTCGGTCAGGAGGCGCTTGCGCTGCACAAGGCCGAGGCGGAGGCGGAGTTCAAGCCGGCGGGCAAGGAGTCGCGGGCGGTCAGCCAGGTCATCGACCTCACGGCCCACGATGAAACAGAACACATCAACGTCCAGGGCCTCCGCAGCGCGGTCTCCTGAACAGCGGGTCACTTCTCGTTTCCGGGTGAGCTGAACTGTGCAGCCCACCGGCGCCTACTTGGGCACCCGGCGTGGGTGCTGGCCGGGGGTGGGTTTGCGCTCACCCGCGCTGGCGGGGTGCCGCTGCGCCCACCCTCCCCCACTCTCGGCGCTTCGCTCGAGCGGGGGGACCCCATCGTCCCAGCGGCACGAATGCCCCCACCCAGCCGCAGTCACGTCATCCAGCGGTCCGGGCGGGCGTCTCGGCGGCCCGTGCGGGAGCGTTCCGCCTGGGAACGGAGAAGCGCCGCGGCCTCCTCCGCGCCCCGCAGCCGCGCCGTGACCGATCGATTTGCGCCATTGTCGACGTGCACATCGGCAACCCCCCGAGCCCGCTCCCAGGGCCCCTGCGTCAACCGCACGCTCTGCACCTTGGCATGCGGTACCAAGGCAAGGCTCCGCCGAAGCAGCCCGTGTCGCGCAGCGAACACCGCCTCCGTCACCACCAGCCCGTACCCCCGCCACCACACCGGCACGCACCACCGCGCCCGCCGCGGCGCCCCCGCCAGCTCCGACGCCGCCGGCACCCGCGCCCCGGGCAGCACCCGCGCGATCACCGCCTCCGCCAGCTCCCGCGGAGCGACCGGCACCAGCAGCGAGTTCGACGACCCGGCCACGTCCAGCTCGACCCGCACCCACCCCCGCCGCCGCCACAGCCAGGGCTCCACGATCCGCACCGTCTGCACCCGCCCCGGCGGCACCGTCTCGTGCGCCCGGTCCAGCAGCCCGTGATCGATCCGCAGCCCGTCGGGCGACTCCCCGACCGTCCAGTCGTACTCGGCCACGAACCGCCCCGCACTGCTCGCCCCGGCCGCACCCAGCATCGGCACCCCGGCCGCCAGCACCGTCCACAGGCTGTGGGTGGCGATCCACAGCAGCGGTATCGCCACCGAGGCGACGACCAGCCACCCCCACGTCGCCCCGGTCAGCACCAGCGACACCGCCAGCACCCCCGGAGGGACCCGCAGCAGCTCCCGGGCCGGTGCCTCGCCCACCTCGTGCGCGGTCTCCGGCGCGAACCCGGCCGCCCGCGCCAGCAGCTCCGCCCGCAGTGCCCGCGCCTCCTCCGCCCCGAGAAAGGCCAGCTCGTCCTTCTTGTCGGTCCCGATCACATCCAGCTTCAGCTTCGCCACCCCGGCGACCCGCGCCAGCAGCGGCTGGGTGACGTCGATCGCCTGGATCCGCTCCAGCCGGATGTGCGCGGTGCGCCGGAACAGCAGCCCCGTCCGCACCCGCAACTCGGTGTCCGTCACCGCGAAATGCGTGAACCACCAGCTCAGAAACCCGTACAGCGCCGCGGCCGGAAGGAGCACCGCGAGCGCGATCAGCAGCGTCGTCGTGGTCAGCCGGCTCAGCTGCCGCTGCGCCTGGTCCGGATCGTGCACCGCCCACCCGATCAGCACGGCCACCGGCGCCCACGCCCGCCGCAGCGGCGTGACCGGATGCAGCCGCCGCTCGATCACAGGACGCCCCTCGCGCACGCCCTGACCCGCGCCCTCGCGCACGCCCTGCCCCGCGCCCTCGCGCACGCCCTGGCCCACGCCTTCGCCCACGTCCTTGCGGGCGTCCGGGCCCGTCACAGCCCCGCCGATCGGGCCTCGCCCAGCTCGGTGAGCCGGTCGCGCAACCGCTCCGCGTCGGCCGGATCGAGCCCCGGAATCGTCGCATCGGTCGCCGCGGCCGCCGTGTGCAGCTGCACGCTCGCCAGCCCGAAGTGCCGCTCCACCGGCCCGGAGGTCACCTCCACCAGCTGCATCCGCCCGTACGGCACCACCGTCTGCTCACGCCACAGCACACCCCGGCTGATCAGCAGGTCGTCGGCCCGCTCGGCGTACCGCCAGGAGCGCCAGTTGCGCTCCAGCATGCCCCAGCCCCAGATCATCAGCGCCAGCGGCAGCACCGCGAAGGCGGCCCAGCCGGGCCCCGCCAGCAGCCCCGGCACCAGGCCGGCGGCCAGTGTCAGCAGCCCCAGCCACACCACCAGCAGCAACCGCCGCATCTTCAGCAGCCCGGGCGGCAGCGCGATCCACTCGGGCTCTTCCTCGGTCGTGACGTGCGGGCTCCCCGTCTCCATGCCGCCAGCGTACGTAGGAGAGACTGTGTCCATGACTCCTACGACGGAGACCATGGTCGGTATCGGCGGCGCGGCGGAGAGCACCGACATGGTGCTCAACATCGGCCCGCAGCACCCGTCCACGCACGGCGTGCTGCGGCTGAGGCTGGTCCTGGACGGCGAGCGCATCTCCCGCGCGGAGCCGGTGATCGGCTATATGCACCGCGGCGCGGAGAAACTGTTCGAGGCCCGCGACTACCGCCAGATCATCATGCTGGCCAACCGGCACGACTGGCTGTCGGCGTTCTCCAACGAGCTGGGCGTGGTGCTCGGCGTGGAGCGGATGCTCGGCATGGAGGTGCCCGAGCGCGCGGTGTGGCTGCGCACGCTGCTCGCCGAGCTGAACCGGGTCCTCAACCACCTGATGTTCCTCGGCTCCTATCCGCTGGAGCTCGGCGGCATCACCCCGATCTTCTACGCGTTCCGGGAGCGCGAGGAGCTGCAGCACGTCATGGAGGAGGTCTCCGGCGGGCGCATGCACTACATGTTCAACCGCGTCGGCGGGCTCAAGGAGGACCTCCCGGCGGGCTGGACGCGGCGCGCCCGGGCCGCCGTCGCCGATGTGCGCTCCCGCATGGACCGCTTCGACGACCTGGTGCTGGGCAACGAGATCTTCCGCGGCCGCACCCGCGGCGTCGGGGTTCTCTCCCCGGAGACCGTGCACGCCTACGGGGTGAGCGGTCCGATCGCCCGCGCCTCCGGCGTCGACTTCGACCTGCGCCGCGACGAGCCGTATCTCGCCTACGGCGAGCTGGGCGACGTGCTGAAGGTGGTGACCCGCGAGGAGGGCGACTGCCTGGCCCGCTTCGAGTGCCTGCTGGAGCAGACCCACAACTCCCTGGACCTCGCCGACGCCTGCCTGGACCGGCTCGCCGAGCTGCCGCCCGGCCCGGTCAACCAGCGGCTCCCCAAGGTCCTCAAGGCCCCCGAGGGCCACACCTACGCCTGGACCGAGAACCCGCTCGGCATCAACGGCTACTACCTGGTCAGCAAGGGCGACAAGACGCCGTACCGGCTCAAGCTGCGCTCGGCGTCGTACAACAACATCCAGGCCCTGACCGAGCTGCTGCCGGGCACGCTGGTGGCGGACATGGTGGCGATCCTGGGCTCGATGTTCTTCGTGGTGGGCGACATCGACAAGTAGGTCCACGGGCACCCGGCACGCTTCGGGCACCCGGCACGCGGCCTACCGCTCACCACTCCCGGACCCCTCCGGGAGATCCCCGGACCCCTCCGGGAGACCCCCGAACCCCTCCGGGAGACCCCCGAACCCCTCCGGGAGATCCCCCAACCCATCCGGGACACTCCCGAAGACATCGAACTCCTCCGCCATCCCCACCACCTGCACCACCCACCAGAAGTCCCCGAGCCCGCCCTCCGCGGTGAGTTCGGCCGCCTCCCCGGCGCCCGCGAGGGCCCGTACGTAGGCGGCCGGGTCCGTCGAGGCCAGCGCGAGCGGCGGGCGGGCGCCGGTCACGCCCAGGGCGCGCAGCGCCTCCCGCTGGGTGAGCAGCCGCGCGCCGGGCAGCCCGGGGGCCGCCGCACACGCGTCCACGGCGACATGTGCGGTGATGTCGCAGGAGCCGTCCGGGACGGGCAGCGTCTCCCGCCCGTCCCGGAAGCCGGTGAGCGTCCCGAACGGCGGCCGTGCCTCCGCCAGGTGCCCGTAGTCCACCACGACCGCCACCCCGCGCTCCACCGCCGCGACGGCCGACGCCCAGGCGCGGTCCCGGTCGAGACCGATCTCCGCGCGCAGCCCCTCCTCGCCACCCAGCGGCCACCACCGCGCCAGCCACGCGGCCTCGTCCCCGCCGACCGGCTCCCCGAGCCGCTCCGTCCCGTCCGCGCGCACCAGCACCCGCCGCGCCGTGCCCGTGGAGTCGGTCTCGGCGACCTCCACGGGCACGTTGTCCAGCCACTCGTTGGCGAACAGCAGCCCGGTGACCCGCTCCGGCGGCTCGGCGCGCCACTCCACGCGGGGATCGAGTCCGCCGGGCCGGTCCGCCAGCTCCACGGCGTACGCGCGCGTGCGGGCGGCCGTCTCCTCGGGCAGCGCGGCGAGCACCCCGGTGACCAGCTCGCCCCGTCCGGCCGCCATGTCCACGAAGTCGAGCACCGGGGGCCGGCCGAGCGCCTCGTCCACCCGGCACAGCAGCCGGGCCACGGCCCCGGCGAAGAGCGCGGAGGCGTGCACCGAGGTGCGGAAGTGCCCGGCGGGCCCCTCGGGCCTGCGGTAGAACCCCTCGGGCCCGTACAGCGCCTCCTGGGCGGCTGCCCGCCAGCCCCGCTCGGTGCCGTCCGGTTCGCGCCGGTCGCCGTCCGCCGTCCCTGCTGTCACCGGCCCAGGTTAAGCGCGGTCCTGGCTGCACGGACGTTCCGGGCCTCCACCTTGCGGAGTACGCGCGCCGACCGGGGATCGGCCCATCGGTTGACCCCTGCACGCATTTCGCTTCCCTACGCTGGGTTACGTGCAGCGCCTCTATGACTTCCTCCGCAGGCACCCGGCTTGGGTCGACGGCTTCTGGGCCGTCGTCCTGTTCGGGATCTCGGTGCTCGGCGCGGCATCCCCGGAGGGCGCCCGGGGCACCGATCAGCTCGCGCTGATCCTGCCGGTGGTGCTGCTGCTGTCCCTGGTCGTGGCGCTGCGCCGCCGGATGCCGGAGCGCATGCTGATCCTCGCCGCGGCGACCGGCGTGCTGCAGCTGGTCGCCGATGTGGCGACGCTGCCCGCGAACTTCGCCATGCTGGTGATCGTCTACACGGTCGCGGCGACCGGCGCCCGCTGGGCCTCCCGCTTCGCGCTCACGGCGGGGCTGTGCGCCGCGCCCCTGGCGCAGCTGCGCTGGCCCGACGAGAACGCGAGCACGGCGGGCAACATCGCCATGGCGATATTCCAGACCGTGCCCTTCGCCCTCGCCTGGGTGCTCGGCGACTCCATCCGCACCCGGCGCGCCTACTTCGCGCAGCTGGAGGAGCGTGCGGCACGGCTGGAGAAGGAGCGCGAGGCACAGGCGAAGGTCGCGGTCGCCGCCGAACGCGCCCGTATCGCACGCGAGCTGCACGACGTCGTGGCGCACAACGTCTCGGTGATGGTGGTGCAGGCCGACGGCGCCGCCTATGTGCTCGACACTGCCCCCGACCAGGCGAAGAAGGCGCTGGAGACCATCTCCTCCACCGGCCGCCAGGCCCTCGCCGAGATGCGCCGCCTGCTGGGCGTGCTGCGCACCGGCGAGCACCAGGAGACGGGGGAGTACGTCCCGCAGCCCGATGTGCAGCAGATCGAGGAGCTGGTGGAGCAGTGCCGGGAGGCCGGGCTGCCCGTGGACTTCAAGATCGAGGGCACCCCGCGTCCGCTGCCCAGCGGCGTCGAGCTCACCGCGTACCGCATCGTGCAGGAGGCGCTGACCAACACCCGCAAGCACGGCGGGCCCAACGCGGGCGCCAGTGTGCGGCTGGTCTACTTCGACGACGGGCTCGGCCTGCTGGTGGAGGACGACGGCAAGGGCGCCCCGCACGAGCTGTACGAGGAAGGCGGCCTGGACGGCCAGGGCCACGGTCTGATCGGCATGCGGGAACGGGTCGGCATGGTCGGCGGCACCCTGGACGCCGGTCCCCGCCCCGGCGGAGGATTCCGCATCAGCGCGCTGCTGCCGCTCAAACCCGCGTCCTGAAGCCCGCCATGCCCCGTGTTGACACCTGTAAGAGCTGCCCCGCGCAACGACGGAAGAGGCCCCGATGACGATTCGCGTGATGCTCGTCGACGACCAGGTGCTGCTGCGCACCGGGTTCCGGATGGTGCTGGCCGCCCAGCCGGACATGGAGGTCGTGGCGGAGGCGGGCGACGGCGTCGAGGCCCTGCAGCTGCTGCGCTCCACCCCCGTCGACGTCGTCCTGATGGACGTCCGCATGCCCAAGCTGGACGGCGTGGAGGCCACCCGGCGGATCTGCCAGGACACCGACCCGCCGAAGGTGCTGATCCTGACCACCTTCGACCTCGACGAGTACGCCTTCTCCGGGCTGAAGGCGGGCGCCTCCGGCTTCATGCTCAAGGACGTGCCGCCCGGCGAGCTGCTCAGCGCGATCCGGGCGGTGCACAGCGGCGACGCCGTGGTGGCCCCGTCCACCACCCGCCGGCTCCTGGACCGCTTCGCGCCGATGCTGCCGGGCGGCACCAAGCAGCCCGAGCACAAGGAGCTGTCCCGGCTCACCGAGCGGGAGCGCGAGGTGATGATCCTGGTCGCGCAGGGCCTGTCCAACGGCGAGATCGCGGCCCGGCTGGTGCTCTCCGAGGCGACCGTGAAGACCCATGTGGGCCGCATCCTCACCAAGCTGGGGCTGCGCGACCGCGTGCAGGTCGTCGTCCTCGCCTACGAGACGGGTCTGGTGCGGGCGGGCGGACTCGGCTGACCCGCCGCACCGGGGTCCCGCACGCCGGTAGGGTGCCGCGCATGCTGCTGTGGATCAATGGCCCCTTCGGGGGCGGCAAGACACAGACCGCACACGAGATACAGCGCCGCCTGCCGGGCAGCGTGATCTGCGACCCGGAGCACGCCGGCTTCGGCCTGCAACGCATGCTCCCGCCCGAACTGCGGGGTGACTTCCAGGAGTTGGCTTCCTGGCGGCAGGGCGTCGTCGAGGTGCTCGACCTGGTCCTCACCAAGCACGAGGGCGTGGTGATCGCCCCCATGACGGTCACCGACAGCGACTGCTTCGCCGAGACCGTGGGACGGCTGCGCGAACTCGGTCACGACGTACGCCACTTCACCCTGCTCGCCGAGCGCGAGACCGTGCTGCGGCGGCTGCGGGAGCGTCACATCGTGGCTGTGCTGCGCCGCCTCACCGGACAGCGCGCGGCACGGCGCGGGGAGAGCTGGGCGGTCCGGCAGCTCGACCACTGCCTGGAGCGGCTGGCCCAGCCGGAGTTCGCCGAGCACCTGTGGACGGACCGCACCAGCATCCCGAAGACCGCGGACCGCATCGCCGTCCTGGCCGGGCTGAAGCTGCGCCCCCATCACGAGGGCCCGCTGCGCACCAGGCTGCAGCAGGCGCGCGTAGGCCTCCGGCACATCCGCTTCGACTGAGCCGCTGAGCCGCTGAGCCGCTGAGCCGCTGAGCCGCTGAGCCGCTGAGACGCGTTCCGTGTGCCCTCAGCGCAGGATCCCTCGAGGAAGTCGCTGCCGAGGCGGGCCACGACGGCCACGTCCAGCTGGTGCAGTACGTACCGCCCGCGCCGGCGCGTGGTCACCAGGCCCGCCTTCTTCAGCACGGCCAGACGGCGGGATGTCTCCGGGGCCGTCATGCCGTGCACCTGCGCCGGCTCGCCCGTGGTGCACGCGCTGCGGGCGAGGTTGCGGCACAGTCGCATCCGGGCCGACCCGGCCCGGTGGCTGCACTCGCTCTCCGCCCCTACTACCGGACTGCTCTCCGCCCCTACTACTGGACTACCGGCCGCCCGCGGCCCCGCCGAGCCGGGCGCAGAACGCGCCGACCGCCTCGGTCACTTCCTCCGCCGTCCACTCCAGCCCGGCCGCGTCCACGCCGACCTCGGTGACGGCGAGCCCGGGTCCGGCCGGCTGCCAGGGCCGGAAGAACAGCTCCACGCCCGTCTCCTCGGTCTGCCGGACGGCGGCCTCGGTGGCGGCGTCGGCGTCGTGGGCCAGCCAGACCTGGAACTCGTGGGTGTGCGGCACCTCCGGATGCACGCGTGCCCAGGGCGCCCCGGCCGCCGCGAACCCCTCCCGCAGGCCTGCGGCCACCAGACGCGCACGGGCCACGTACTCGGGCAGCCGGGGCAGCTCGTGCTCCAGACCCACCAGCGCCGACAGCACGGTCGGAAACTGCTGGAACACCGAGCCGCCGTACCGGTGCCGCCAGGCCTTCGCCTCCTCCACGAGCGTGCGCGGACCGGCCAGCGCGGCGCCGCCGTACCCCCTGAGGGACTTGTAGAACGACACATAGACGCTGTCCGCGAGGCCCGCGATCTCCTCCAGCGGGCGGCCGAGGCGGACCGTGGACTCCCAGATGCGGGCCCCGTCGAAGTGGACCACCGCGTCCCGTTCCCGTGCCGCCTCGACGACCGCGGTCAGCTCCTCCCAGTCCGGCAGCACGAACCCCGCCTCGCGCAGCGGCAGTTCCAGCATCAACGTGCCGAACGGCTCGTCCAGGTCCCGTACCTCCTCGGCGGTGGGCTGCCGGGGTGCGTCGCTCAGATGCACCGGGCGCAGCCCGCTGACCTGGCTGAAGGCGTGCCGCTCGTGTATCTCGGGATGGCCGAGCGCGTGCAGTGCGACCACGGGGCTGCCGGTGCGGCCCGCCCAGCAGCGCAGCGCGACCTGCTGGGCCATCGTGCCGGTGGGGAAGAACGCGGCGGCTTCCAGGCCGAGCAGGGCCGCGGTCCGCTCCTCCAGCGCCTCCACCACGCCGTCGCCGTACAGGTCACCCGGTTCGTCGAGGTCGTACAGGCCGCCCGCTCCGTCGAGCAGCGCGAGCCGCTCCCGCAGGGATGCTGCCGACGCCGGGCGGGAGAGCACCCGCCGCGCCGACCGGTGCGCCGCCAGCCGCCGCTCCCGCAGCCGCGCCCTCCGCTCCCGCGGCGACGCCCCCTCCCGGACCGTTCCCTCCCGGACCGTTCCCTCCCGGACCGTTCCCTCCCGGACCGTTCCCTCCCGGACCGTTCCCTCCCGGACCGTTCCCTCCCGGTCCGCATCCGCCCGCCGGCTCTCTTCCGTCGCTTCCGTCTCTTCCGTCTCTTCTGCCCGTCCCGCCGTATCGCTCATGCCCGCGATCATCCCGGGCGCCGCTGTACGGGGGCAGCGGAAACCCACAGCCTGTGGACAGCCGACCGTCCGAGAGACCCCTCGCGTTAGCATGACGAGAAATCGTCCGGTACCCGAGCGGACTGGAACGGGAAGGCCGCCGTCGCGTGAACACAACCCCACAGCCGGATCCCCGGGACCGCCCCGCGCGGCTCACCGTAGGTGTCGTAGGCGCCGGACGCGTGGGCCCCGCCCTGGCCGCGTCCCTGCAGCTGGCCGGGCACCGCCCGGTGGCCGTCTCCGCCGTGTCCGACGCCTCCCGCCGACGCGCCGAGCAGATGCTCCCCGAGGTACCGGTGGTGCCGCCCGCCGAGGTGCTGCAGCGGGCCGAGCTGGTGCTGCTGACCGTCCCCGACGACGCCCTGCCCGAGCTGGTCTCCGGGCTCGCCGGCACCGGCGCGGTGCGGCCGGGCCAGCTGCTGGTGCACACCTCCGGGCGGTACGGCACCAAGGTGCTCGACCCCGCCCTGCGCGCCGGTGCGCTGCCGCTCGCCCTGCACCCGGCGATGACCTTCACCGGCACCCCCGTCGACGTGCAGCGGCTCGCCGGCTGCTCCTTCGGCGTCACCGCGCCCGAGGAGCTGCGGCTGGCCGCCGAGGCCCTGGTGATCGAGATGGGCGGCGAACCGGAGTGGATCGCCGAGGAGAACCGCCCCCTCTACCACGCGGCTCTCGCCCTGGGCGCCAACCACCTGGTCACCCTCGTCGCCCAGTCCATGGAGCTGCTGCGCACGGCGGGCGTCGGCGCCCCCGACCGGATGCTCGGCCCGCTGCTCGGCGCCGCCCTGGACAATGCCCTGCGCTCCGGCGACGCCGCGCTGACCGGGCCCGTCGCGCGCGGCGACGCGGGCACCGTGGCCGCGCACATCACCGAGCTGCGCCGCCACGCGCCCGCCACCGTCGCCGGGTATCTGGCGATGGCCCGCGCCACCGCCGACCGGGCCCTCGCCCACGGCCTGCTCAAGCCAGAACTCGCCGAGGACCTGCTGGGTGTGCTCGCCGACGGCGCGGCCGCACCCGAGAACGGGGAAGACCGATGACCCGCACCTTCGCACTCGCCCCCACCGCGGCGGACCTCCACGACGCCCTCGACCGGCACGCGGTCCCCGGCCGCACCGCCGTGGTGATGACCATGGGCGCGCTGCACGAGGGCCACGCCACGCTGATCCGCGCCGCCCGCGAGCACGTCGGCCGCGAGGGCTTCGTGACGGTCACCGTCTTCGTCAACCCGCTGCAGTTCGGCGAGGGCGAGGACCTGGACCGCTACCCGCGCACCCTGGACGCCGACCTGAAGACCGCCGAGCAGGCGGGCGCCGACATCGTCTTCGCACCCTCCGTCGAGGAGATGTACCCGGGCGGCAGGCCGGAGGTCACCCTGCGCGCCGGGGCCATGGGGGAGCGGCTGGAGGGCGCCGCACGCCCCGGCCACTTCGACGGGATGCTCACCGTCGTCGCCAAGCTGCTCCACCTGACCCGCCCCGACGTGGCGTTCTTCGGCCAGAAGGACGCCCAGCAGCTGGCCCTGATCCGGCGCATGGTGCGCGATCTGAACTTCGGTGTGGACATCGTCGCCGTCCCCACCGTCCGCGAGGAGGACGGCCTGGCCCTGTCCAGCCGTAACCGCTACCTCTCGCCCCAGGAGCGGCGCACCGCCCTCGCCCTGTCCCGGGCCCTGTTCGCCGGCCGCGACCGGCACATCGCGCTGGAGGCGCTGCGCGCCCGGGCCCGCGAGGTGCCCTCCAGCCGGGCGCGGGCCGAGGCGCTCAGCGCCATAGGGGAGTCCCGCGCGGCCGCCGACGCGCACGCCGTGGCGACGGCATCCGGCGGGCCCGCCGCGATCCGCGCCGCCGCCCGCCAGGTCCTCGACGAGGCGGCCCGGCTCGACCCGCCGCTGGAGCTGGACTACCTGGCCCTGGTCGACCCCGCCGACTTCACGGAGATCGGCGACGACTTCACCGGTGAGGCCGTGCTTGCCGTCGCCGGACGGGTGGGCTCGACCCGCCTGATCGACAACATCCCGCTGACCTTCGGAACGTTCGGAGACGCCTCGTGACCAGCACAGGCATACGACTGCACGCGCCCGCTCCAGGGTGGTCGATCCCGGCGGACGTGGTGGTCGTCGGCTCCGGCGTGGCCGGTCTCACCGCGGCCCTGCGCTGCGAGGCGGCGGGTCTGACCACGGTCGTCGTCACCAAGGCCCGCCTGGACGACGGCTCCACCCGCTGGGCCCAGGGCGGCATCGCCGCGGCGCTCGGCGAGGGCGACACTCCCGCACAGCACCTGGACGACACCCTGGTCGCGGGCGCCGGCCTGTGCGACGAGGAGGCGGTGCGCATCCTGGTCACCGAGGGCCCCGACGCGGTACGGCGGCTGATCGCCACCGGCGCCCAGTTCGACCAGTCCTCCGACGGCGGCCTGGCGCTCACCCGCGAGGGTGGCCACCACCGGCGCCGCATCGCCCACGCCGGCGGCGACGCCACCGGTGCGGAGATCTCCCGCGCCCTGGTCGAGGCGGTGCGCGCCCGCGGCGTGCGGACCATCGAGAACGCCCTCGTCCTGGACCTCCTCACCGACGCCGAGGGCCGCACGGCCGGCGTGACCCTGCATGTCATGGGGGAGGGCCAGCACGACGGGGTGGGCGCGGTGCACGCCCCCGCCGTGGTCCTGGCGACCGGCGGCATGGGCCAGGTGTTCAGCGCCACCACCAACCCCTCCGTCTCCACCGGCGACGGCGTGGCCCTCGCGCTGCGCGCCGGCGCGGAGGTCAGCGACCTGGAGTTCGTCCAGTTCCACCCCACCGTCCTCTTCCTCGGCCCCGACGCCGAGGGGCAGCAGCCGCTGGTCTCCGAGGCGGTGCGCGGCGAGGGCGCCCACCTGGTGGACGCCGACGGCGTCCGCTTCATGACCGGCCGCCACGAACTGGGCGAGCTCGCGCCCCGCGACATCGTCGCCAAGGGCATCATGCGCCGCATGCAGGAGCTGGACGCCGAGCACATGTATCTCGACGCCCGCCACTTCGGCGCCGAGATGTGGGAGCACCGCTTCCCGACGATCCTCGCCGCCTGCCGCGCCCACGGCATCGACCCGGTCACCGAGCCCATCCCGGTCGCCCCGGCCGCCCACTACGCCTCCGGCGGCGTGCGCACCGACTCCCACGGCCGCACCACCGTGCCGGGCCTGTACGCGTGCGGCGAGGTCGCCTGCACCGGCGTGCACGGCGCCAACCGGCTCGCCTCCAACTCCCTCCTGGAGGGCCTGGTCTACGCCGAGCGCATCGCCGCCGACATCGCCCGGGGCCCCCTCCAGGCGCGCGACCCGCACCCCCTGCCCCAGTCCGAGCGCCCCGCGCACCCCCTGCTCCCGCCGGAGGCCCGCTTCGCCATCCAGCGGATCATGACCCGGGGAGCCGGCGTGCTGCGCTCCGAGGCCTCCCTCGCCGCCGCCGCCGACCAGCTGGAACGCCTGCACGCCGAGGCCCGCGACGCCCTCGCCGAGCACGGCAAGACCGCCGAACCGGGCGTCGACACCTGGGAGGCCACCAACCTGCTGTGCGTGGCCCGCGTCCTGGTCGCCGCCGCCCGGCTGCGCAAGGAGACCCGCGGCTGCCACTGGCGCGAGGACCACCCCGAGCGCGACGACACCGCCTGGCGCCGCCACATCGTCGTACGGCTCGATCCGGACCGGACGCTGGCGGCACACACCACCGACGGCACAGACTTCCCCCCGACCCGCCACGCCACCCAGGAGCAGTGAACACCGTGACCACCCCCGACCTCCCCCTCGTCCCCTCCGGTGGCTGCGGCGACGGCTGCGGCTGCGGGGCCGGCGAGGAGACCTACCTCGAGTGCGGCCTCGACCCCGCACTCGCCCAGCTGCTGGCCGACGCGGGCCTGGACCCCGTGGAGGTCGAGGACATCGCCAACGTGGCCATCCAGGAGGACCTGGCCGACGGCGAGGACGTCACCACCGTCGCCACCATCCCCGAGGACGCCGTCGCCACCGCCGACTTCACCGCCCGCGAGGCCGGCGTGGTCGCCGGCCTGCGCATCGCCGAGGCGGTCCTCTCCGTCGTCTGCACCGAGGAGTTCGAGGTCGAGCGGCACGCCGAGGACGGCGACCGCGTGGAACCCGGCCAGGTGCTCCTCTCCGTCACCACCCGCACCCGCGACCTGCTCACCGCCGAACGCAGCGCCCTCAACATCCTGTGCCGCCTCTCCGGCATCGCCACCGCCACCCGCGCCTGGGCGGACGCCCTCGAGGGCACCCGCGCCAAGGTCCGCGACACCCGCAAGACCACCCCCGGACTGCGCAGCCTGGAGAAGTACGCGGTGCGCTGCGGCGGCGGCGTCAACCACCGCATGTCCCTCTCCGACGCGGCCCTGGTCAAGGACAACCACGTCATCGCCGCGGGCGGCGTCGCCCAGGCCTTCCAGGCGGTCCGCGAACGCTTCCCGGACGTCCCCATCGAGGTGGAGGTCGACACCCTGCACCAGCTCCGCGAGGTGCTGGACGCGGGCGCCGACCTGATCCTGCTGGACAACTTCACCCCCGGCGAGTGCGAGGAGGCCGTCGCCCTGGTCAAGGGCCGCGCGGCCCTCGAGGCGTCCGGCCGCCTCACCCTCGACAACGCCAAGGCGTACGCCGACACCGGCGTCGACTACCTCGCCGTGGGTGCCCTCACCCACAGCTCTCCCATCCTGGACATCGGCCTCGACCTGCGAGCGGCGGAATAACCCCATGCTGCTGACGATCGACGTAGGCAACACGCACACGGTCCTGGGCCTCTTCGACGGCGACGACATCGTCGAGCACTGGCGCATCTCCACGGACGCGCGCCGCACGGCCGACGAAATGGCCGTCCTCCTCCAGGGTCTGATGGGCATGCACCCGCTGCTCGGCGAGGAGCTGGGCGACGGCATCGACGGCATCGCCATCTGCGCGACGGTCCCCTCCGTGCTGCACGAACTGCG
The DNA here is from genome assembly GCF_039526425.1 of Streptomyces thermospinosisporus. NCBI lineage: Bacteria > Bacillati > Actinomycetota > Actinomycetes > Kitasatosporales > Streptomycetaceae > Streptomyces > Streptomyces thermospinosisporus. Next base: position 37,647 of record NZ_BAAAIZ010000062.1, on the reverse strand, counting down.
CGAGGTCACCCGCCGCTACTACGGCGACGTCCCTGCCGTCCTCGTCGAGCCCGGCGTCAAGACCGGCGTGCCGATCCTCACCGACAACCCCAAGGAGGTCGGTGCGGACCGGATCATCAACGCGGTCGCCGCGGTCGACCTCTACGGCGGCCCCGCCATCGTCGTCGACTTCGGCACGGCCACCACCTTCGACGCGGTGAGCGCGCGTGGCGAGTACGTCGGCGGTGTCATCGCGCCCGGCATCGAGATCTCCGTCGAGGCCCTGGGCGTCCGCGGGGCCCAGCTGCGCAAGATCGAAGTCGCCCGTCCCCGGTCCGTCATCGGCAAGAACACGGTCGAGGCCATGCAGTCGGGCATCATCTACGGCTTCGCCGGCCAGGTCGACGGTGTGGTCAACCGCATGGCCCGTGAGCTGGCGGACGACCCCGACGACGTCACCGTCATCGCCACGGGCGGCCTGGCCCCCATGGTCCTCGGCGAATCCTCCGTCATCGACGAGCACGAGCCCTGGCTCACCCTCATCGGCCTCCGCCTCGTCTACGAACGCAACGCCTCCCGCCTCTGACCAACACCGCCGACATCTCTCCGGGCGTTCACTGAAGCGCACCCGGGGTGGGTGCTGGCCGGGGGTGGGTTTGCGCCGGCCCCGCTGGAGGGGTGCCCCCACTCTCGGCTGCGCTCGAGCGGGGGCACTCCCATCGCCCCAGGCGGCACGACTGCCCGCAGTGACGCGGCGCGGGTAGCCGCGCACGGCGATCAGCAGGGCACCGGGCTTGGGCGTGCCGCGGACGCGCGCGGCGGGGAGGGCCCGGGGTGGTGGTGTCCGCCCGCAGCGGCCGGCGCGTCCGCGCCCGTACCTGAAAGGCGACCGATTCCGCGCCAGACCGAGGACGGATACCACCGGCCCGGCCCCGACCCACCCTCCCACCGTGGGCGCTACGCGTACCCCCACCGGAGGCGCGGTTGCGCCGCAGGCATGGCCACGCGCACCCCCACCCAGCCGCACCGGCCAGGCGAGTGGCAGCGGGCGCCACGTGTGGCGCCTATCACCGTGTTTGTCTGATTAGCGCGTATCGTCGCCGCATGCCCACGCCATACGGATCCCGCGGCGGCATGGCGTTCGGTGTGGAGGAGCTGCGTGTGCTCCGCCGCGCCCTCGCCCTCGCCCTTCACCCCACATCCGCCTCGGCCGAGGACGTCCAGGACTGCCTCCGCCTCGCCGACTCGCTCGACGAGGCCACGCGGGAGAGTGCCCGGCTGCGTGCCTTCCTCGTGGCCGATCTCGGCCGCTACCGCGCCGCCCTCCCCGGCACCGCGGCCGGCTATCTCACGCTCCTGGAGGAGGCGCTGGGCGCCGGATACCGCCCCGTCCCCGACGACCTCGCCGCCCTCCGCGCCCTGCGCGGCAATCCCGCCGCGGCCACCCTCCTGCACCGCTGCCAGCACCTCGCCGAGCAGGACGTCCGCTCCCGCCTCGCCTCCCGGTCGGTCCCCGCCCCCGCCGCCCCCGCGGAGGAGACCACTCCGGCGACGATGACCGAGACGGCCCCGGCCACCCCGGCCACCCCGGCAGCTCCAGCAACCCCGGCGATCCCCGCGTCCCGCAAGCGCACGCGCACCCGCACCCGTCCCCGCGCCACCGCCACCCACCTCCTCGCCCTCCCCGGCGGTCAGTCCGCCTCCGCCGGAACCCGGCAGGGCGACGAGCAGCCCGAGCAGCCCACCCGCAAGCCCACCCCGTCCCAGCCCCAGCAGCCCAAGACCCAGCCCAAGACCCAGCCGAAGCCGGCCACCCCCGCCTCCCCCGGAGGCCCCGGCGCCACCCCCGGGCGCAACCGCCCGATCCCCACACCCGGCGAGGTCTTCCCCCGGCGCAAGCCCACCCCGCCGCCCCCGCCCCCGGACCAGCAGCTCGCCGCCGGCTGACTTAGACCACTCGCTGCCGCTCCCAGCCCCCGGAAGATCGCAGCCTCCCGCTGGCTACTCTGGACCCATGGACTACGTCTCCGCCCTGCTGCCCCCGGCCGTGATGGCCGCACTCTTCATCGGCGTGATCCGAGTGATCATCAAGACCCAGGGTGGCGCCAACAAGGCCAAGGAGGACGCCGCCGTCGACGCGGCCCTCGCCCGCGCGGAGGCCGCCAAGCAGTCCGGCCCCACCGCCGAGGGCACCCAGAGCACCACCTGACACCGGCCCCCCCCCGGCACGCACCCACCGGCTCACACCGGCAACGCACCCATGCCGCTGGGCGTACGGCCCGCACGGACCCGCAGACCTGCAGTCACACCAGACCTGCGGTCACACCTCCAGACCCGCAGTCACACCACCCCGCGCCCACCCGTACGCCCCTTTTGTCCACGTTGCGCACGCCACCGCAGGGATCTCCCACTATTGTTCGAGGTGTGCCTCGCCCATTGGGAGAACTCGAAGACGCGGTCATGACGCGGGTGTGGAAGTGGAACCGCCCGGTGACCGTTCGAGAAGTCCTGGAAGATCTCCAGAAGGAACGCTCCATCGCCTACACCACGGTGATGACCGTTTTGGACAATCTTCATCAGAAGGGCTGGGTGCGCCGCGAGGCGGAAGGCCGGGCCTATCGATATGAGGCGGTCTCCACTCGCGCCGCCTACGCGGCCGCACTGATGAACGACGCCTGGTCGCAGAGCGACAACCCCGCCGCGGCCCTCGTCGCCTTCTTCGGCATGATGAGCGATGAACAGCGCAAGGCCCTGACAGATGCCATACGCATCGTCCAGCTTCCGGAAACAACGGAACCCGCCGAGAACCCCCGCCCGGAGAACCCCGAGGCCGGGAAGGCGGACACCGAGAACGCCGGGACCGAGAACGCCGGCACCGAGAACGCGGCGTCCGAGATGCCGGACGCCGAGAACGCGGCGTCCGAGATGCCGGACACCGGGAACCCCGCCGTCGAGAACGCCGCCCCCGACATGCCCGGCACACAGAACGCCCCGTCCGAGAACCTTCCGTCCGAGAACCTTCCGTCCGGGAACGGGAACCCTCGCAGCGAGAACCCCGGCTCCGCAGAGGACCGCCCCGGACGATAGCGTCCGCTCATGTCAGCAGACAGCTCAGCAGACACCCTCGAAGTCACCGCAAATGCCCTCACCGTCCGACGAGCCCGCACCAGCGATGTCCCGGCGGTACGCCGGCTCCTCGACATCTACGTCCGCGACGGCATCCTCCTCGACAAAGCGACGGTCACCCTTTACGAGGACATCCAGGAGTTCTGGGTCGCGGAACGGGACGACAACGCCGAGGTCGTCGGGTGCGGCGCCCTGCACGTGATGTGGGAAGACCTCGCGGAAGTCCGCACCCTGGCGGTGCAGCCCGGCCTGAAGGGCGCCGGTGTCGGACACCGCCTGCTGGAGAAGTTGCTGCAGACCGCCCGCTGGCTCGGCGTTCGCCGCGTATTCTGTCTCACCTTCGAAGTGGAGTTCTTCGGCAAGCACGGCTTCGTGGAGATCGGCGAGACACCCGTCGACACCGAGGTCTACGCCGAGCTGCTGCGTTCCTATGACGAGGGTGTCGCGGAGTTCCTCGGTCTCGAACGAGTGAAACCGAACACCCTGGGCAACAGCCGGATGCTTCTGCATCTGTGATCGTCGCGGAATCCGCCCCCGGCCCCCCTTGACGCGGTGCCCTATGTCCGAAACGCGCATGTTTCCGGGCCGGGCCCGGCGGGCCGGACTGTGCCGGGGGTTTGTGTTTTTACGGCAAAAGCGGTTTGCTTTCCGACGTACTGCAGTACTGCATATAACAGGGGCCGGCGATACGGCGGACGCCGGCACTCCCTGGTCCCGTAGATATCGATGAAAGGAAATCCGGTGGCACAGAAGGTTCAGGTCCTTCTTGTCGACGACCTCGACGGTGGCGAGGCGGACGAGACCGTGACGTTCGCGCTGGACGGCAAGACGTACGAGATCGATCTCACCACCGCTAATGCGGACAAGCTCCGCAGCCTTCTCGAGCCTTACGTGAAGAACGGTCGTCGTACCGGAGGCCGCGCCTCGGGCGGACGGAAGTCGCGTTCCTCGTCGTCCGGCAGCCAGGACACCGCGGCCATCCGCGCCTGGGCGAAGGAGAACGGCTACGAGGTGAACGACCGCGGTCGCGTCCCCGCGTCCATTCGCGAGGCCTACGAGAAGGCCAACGGCTGAGGGCCGGTCCGGCCGGCCCCGAAGCGGCCCGTCACAGGGCCGGTACGACCGCCGGCTGGGCGCACCCGCGCCGCAGCCGGACCCGGTGGCACTGCGTGGCCACCGCGCTCACCACCCGCGTGAGATCGAGGGCGCCCGCGCGGCCCCCCATCGCCGGCAGCGTCGGCAGCGAGGCCGTGCCCTCGCACCCCGGCTCGGGGGGCCGCAGCCATACGGCGGCCCCTCGCGATCGGGCACGTCCCCGAGCCGGCGCGGGCATGGGCGCCGGCGCCTCCATCAGGCACCCCGCGCCCATCCCCACCAGATCGAGGCGGACGTCTCCCCACTCCAGCCACTCCAGGAGCCCGGGCAGCTCCTCCGCGCCGCCCGCGGCCACCAGCAGACGCATCCGGTCGCCCTGCACGGCCACCGGGAAGGCGCACCCCGCCGGGGTCAGGCGGCACAGCGCCGCGTACCCCGCCTCGGCCGGCACGTCGAGGACGTCGAAGCGCACCCCCACCACCAGACGCACCGGATCCCCGGGCACCGTGGGCCACCCCAGCGCGTTCTCGTACCAGTGCAGGACCCCTTCCAGGGGCGTGCTCTCCGCGCCCGCCGAGGCCGATTCGAACGGCCGGCGTGGCGGCGGGACGGTGGGGGCCATGCCAAGTGCAACTGCCACAAGCGGGCCTGGGTTACGCTGGGTTCACACACGTATGCGGAGAGTGTCGAACGAGGGGGCGCGCGGGGGCGGTAAACGGCGCAAGGTTGTTCGCCCGTAGCGGAGGGAACCCGTGCACTCGGCATGGACTCTCTGTAGCTGCGGGTAAGACATCCCTAGTGGGAGGGGGCGACAAGCAGGGCAGGACGTCTCACGTTCGCCATGGGCGTACTGGCGATGGGGGTAACTGCCTGGCCTGCGGGAACATCGTCTCGCACCATCGGGTTGGAGCAGATGTCGGCGTTCGGGGTCAGGAGGCCATCGACGGTGTCGGCAGTTGGAATGAGCGGTCCCCGCTTGCGGGACTAAGCTGCGGAAGGACAGGGAGGGGAAGTTCCCCCCACTGCCTGACCGCTCTGAGGAGCGATTAACGATGTTCGAGAGGTTCACCGACCGCGCGCGGCGGGTTGTCGTCCTGGCTCAGGAAGAAGCCCGGATGCTCAACCACAACTACATCGGCACCGAGCACATCCTCCTGGGCCTGATCCACGAGGGTGAGGGTGTCGCCGCCAAGGCCCTTGAGAGCCTCGGGATTTCGCTCGAGGCGGTCCGCCAGCAGGTGGAGGAGATCATCGGCCAGGGCCAGCAGGCCCCGTCCGGCCACATCCCCTTCACCCCCCGTGCCAAGAAGGTCCTGGAGCTGTCGCTCCGCGAGGCCCTTCAGCTGGGCCACAACTACATCGGCACGGAGCACATCCTGCTCGGCCTGATCCGCGAGGGCGAGGGCGTCGCCGCCCAGGTCCTGGTCAAGCTGGGCGCTGATCTGAACCGTGTGCGGCAGCAGGTGATCCAGCTGCTCTCCGGTTACCAGGGCAAGGAGACCGCCACCGCCGGCGGTCCTGCGGAGGGCACGCCTTCCACGTCCCTGGTCCTCGACCAGTTCGGCCGGAACCTCACCCAGGCCGCTCGTGAGTCCAAGCTCGACCCGGTGATCGGGCGCGAGAAGGAGATCGAGCGGGTCATGCAGGTGCTGTCCCGCCGTACCAAGAACAACCCGGTGCTGATCGGTGAGCCCGGCGTCGGCAAGACCGCCGTCGTCGAGGGCCTCGCCCAGGCCATCGTCAAGGGCGAGGTGCCCGAGACCCTGAAGGACAAGCACCTCTACACCCTCGACCTGGGTGCCCTGGTCGCCGGTTCCCGCTACCGCGGTGACTTCGAGGAGCGCCTGAAGAAGGTGCTCAAGGAGATCCGCACCCGCGGCGACATCATCCTGTTCATCGACGAGCTGCACACGCTGGTCGGTGCGGGTGCCGCCGAGGGCGCCATCGACGCGGCGAGCATCCTCAAGCCGATGCTGGCCCGTGGTGAGCTGCAGACCATCGGCGCCACGACGCTGGACGAGTACCGCAAGCACCTGGAGAAGGACGCGGCCCTGGAGCGCCGCTTCCAGCCGATCCAGGTCGCCGAGCCGTCCCTGCCGCACACCATCGAGATCCTCAAGGGCCTGCGCGACCGGTACGAGGCGCATCACCGCGTCTCCATCACCGACGAGGCGCTGGTCCAGGCCGCCACCCTGGCCGACCGGTACATCTCGGACCGCTTCCTGCCGGACAAGGCGATCGACCTGATCGACGAGGCCGGCTCGAGGATGCGCATCCGCAGGATGACCGCGCCGCCGGACCTGCGCGAGTTCGACGAGAAGATCGCCGCGGTCCGCCGGGACAAGGAGTCCGCGATCGACTCGCAGGACTTCGAGAAGGCCGCCTCCCTGCGCGACAAGGAGAAGCAGCTCCTGGCCGCCAAGGCGAAGCGGGAGAAGGAGTGGAAGGCCGGCGACATGGACGTCGTCGCCGAGGTCGACGGCGAGCTGATCGCCGAGGTCCTGGCGACCGCCACCGGCATCCCGGTCTTCAAGCTCACCGAGGAGGAGTCCAGCCGTCTGCTCCGCATGGAGGACGAGCTGCACAAGCGGGTCATCGGCCAGGACGACGCCGTCAAGGCGCTGTCCAAGGCGATCCGCCGCACCCGTGCGGGTCTGAAGGACCCCAAGCGTCCCGGTGGCTCGTTCATCTTCGCCGGCCCGTCCGGTGTCGGTAAGACGGAGCTGTCCAAGGCGCTCGCGGAGTTCCTCTTCGGCGACGAGGACGCGCTGATCTCCCTCGACATGTCGGAGTTCAGCGAGAAGCACACGGTCTCGCGGCTCTTCGGCTCGCCTCCCGGCTACGTGGGCTACGAAGAGGGCGGTCAGCTGACCGAGAAGGTCCGCCGCAAGCCGTTCTCCGTGGTCCTGTTCGACGAGGTGGAGAAGGCCCACCCGGACATCTTCAACTCGCTGCTGCAGATCCTGGAGGACGGTCGCCTGACCGACTCCCAGGGCCGGGTCGTGGACTTCAAGAACACGGTCATCATCATGACGACCAACCTCGGCACCCGGGACATCTCCAAGGGCTTCAACCTGGGCTTCGCCGCCGCGGGCGACACGAAGACCAACTACGAGCGGATGAAGAACAAGGTCTCGGACGAGCTCAAGCAGCACTTCCGTCCCGAGTTCCTCAACCGCGTCGACGACGTGGTGGTCTTCCCGCAGCTGACCCAGGACGACATCCTGCGGATCGTCGACCTGATGATCACCAAGGTGGACGAGCGCCTGAAGGACCGGGACATGGGCATCGAGCTCTCCCAGTCCGCCAAGGAGCTGCTGGCCAAGAAGGGCTACGACCCGGTGCTGGGCGCCCGGCCGCTGCGCCGCACGATCCAGCGCGAGATCGAGGACTCGCTGTCGGAGAAAATCCTCTTCGGCGAGCTGCGTCCCGGTCACATCGTGGTCGTGGACACCGAGGGCGAGGGTGAGAACCAGAAGTTCACCTTCCGCGGCGAGGAGAAGTCGGCCCTGCCCGACGTCCCGCCGATCGAGCAGGCCGCCGGCGGCACGGGTCCGAACCTGAGCAAGGACGTGTGACGCTCCAGCCGGCCT
>NZ_BAAAIZ010000062.1:0-29786 GCF_039526425.1 Streptomyces thermospinosisporus | reverse complement strand
GGGCAGTCAGGACAGCCCTGAAGGCGGTCAGGACAGCCCTGAAGGCGGTCAGGACAGCCCTGAAGGCGGTCAGGACAGCCCTGAAGGCGGTCAGGACAGCCCTGAAGGCGGTCAGGAGAGCTGTCCGTCGTAGTCCGGCAGCTTGAAGGTCTTCTCCGCGTGGCCGCCCGACAGGTCGGTGGCGCTGTTGCCGATGTTGGCGATGATCGTGTAGCCCTTGCGCTCGATGTCGATGCGCTGGGCCGTCTTGTACTCGGCGACGTCCTTGAACAGGTCGAGGAAGCCACGCACGTACAGGCCGGAGGACTCGTAGCCGGCCTGGTCGAGGTTCCACGCGGTGGGGGCGTAGATGATGTCCGGGCGGGCCGTGACGAAGAACAGGTCGACGCCGCGCTCCTCGGCGTACTGGGCGGCCTTCAGGACCGGCTTGTTGGCCGGCTGCGGGAAGCTGAAGCCGAAGTCGGTCTCCAGGGCCGTGTTGTCGATGTCGAGGACGATCGCCTGCTTCTCGCCGGGCTTGCCCTGGGCGATGCGCTCCTTGAGGTAGGGCAGGGCCTTGTCCATCACCGCCTGGCAGTCCCGCTGCCAGGTCTCGTAGTCGACGGCCGCGGCGGTGGACGACGCGGCGGAGGAGGGAGCGGCGGCGGCCGGGGCCGAGGAGAGCTGCGCGGAGGGGGCGGAGGCCGGTGCGGCGGAGGCGGGGAGTGCCTCGGCGGGGGCGGCCAGGGCCACTAAGGCGGTCGCGGAGACGGCGGTGACCGATACGCGGTTCAGCCAGGTGTGTCGGCTCTTCATGGGGGGTGTCCTCTCACGTCCGTGCGCCAACCAACATGTCGTGTGCATGTTCGTGTGCGAGGGTGACGCGAGGTGAACCGTAGAGTTACCCGGCGGTAGCTGCCTAGAGGCCTGCGCCACATTTCTGGGGCCGTAAAAGAGGCCCTCCGGTGACATGCTCCACAGGCGATATGTCCGGTACTAAATGGAATAGTGGTACAGCTACCGAATCAAAATCGGACATTCAACGCAAAGCTCTGATCGATCAGCCTGAAATGGGGCTTTCGCCTCGTAAGAGGGGCTGTGTCAAGAGACGTGCACCTCACCCCAGAACTACGACGTTCCGTCGTAGATCACACCTTTGCGGTGTTGTGGGCGAAAGGGCTACCAAGGAACAGCCACCAAGACGCGGTCCTGTGCGTCGGGTGGTTTTCCTCTGTCCCCTTCCCCATGAGGTTTCGATGTTCGAGCGCGTCACGTCCCGTACCTTCCGTCCGTCCCTGAACCGCACTCGCGCGGCCGTGCTGGCCGCCGGCCTGGCGGGCTCGGTCGCGATGGGGGCCGGGATCGCGGCAGCCGCCGACACCACGGCCGCTTCCGGTGCCGCCACCGCCGTCCAGGCGCAGGCGGCCGCTCAGGCCAAGGCCGCGCAGGCCCAGGCGGTGAAGGCCGAGAAGGCTGCAGCTGCCAAGAAGGCCGCGGCCGCGAAGGCCGCCCAGGCCAAGAAGGCGGCCGAGGCCGCCGCCAAGAAGAAGGCCGCTTCCTGGGTCAGCCCGGTGAAGAACTACAAGCTGTCCGCGAGCTTCGCCCAGAACGGCGGCATGTGGGCCAGCAAGCACAGCGGTCAGGACTTCGCCGTCCCGACCGGCACCCCGGTGAACGCCACCCACGGCGGCACCGTCGTCAAGGCCGGCCCGAACGGCGCCGGTGACGGTCCCGCGTACGGCAACGCCATCGTCATCAAGCACGGCAACGGCACGTACTCCCAGTACGCCCATCTGTCGTCGGTGAACGTGAAGGCCGGCCAGGTCGTCAAGACCGGCCAGAAGATCGCGCTGTCCGGCAACACCGGCAACTCCAGCGGTCCGCACCTGCACTTCGAGATCCGCACGACCCCGAACTACGGCTCCGCGATCGACCCGATGAAGTTCCTGCGCGCCAAGGGCGTCTGATCGGGCACGGTCAGCCGGAGAGCAGCTCCCTAAGAACCCTGCGCACCCCGGTGCGCCTGGGTGATCAGATCGGTGGCGACCTCGAGGACGGCCTTGCGCTTGTCGCCGGGGTCGCCTTCGACGTCCTGCAGGACGTGCATCCCGGCGTGCAGGGTGAACAGGGCGCTGACGCTGCGCACCTGGTCGACCAGCTCGGCCTCCGGGTCCAGGAGTATGTCCCGCAGGCCCATCAGGCGGTTCTTGAACATGTCGCCGATGCTCAGCTCACGGATCGTGGCCTGGTTCTCCTGCATGAAGCGGAACAGGGGGGCGGCGGCGCTCAGCGCCTCGCTGTAGCGGCGCAGGATCTCGTGCTTGGTCTCCAGGGTGCGCGGCTGCTGCCGCGCCCACTCGACCAGCTCCTCCACGGGCCGGGTGAGGTCCTCGAAGATGCTGACGAGGATCTCTTCCTTGGTCTTGAAGTGGTAGTACAGGGCGGCCTTGGTGACCCCGAGGCGCTCTGCGATCTCGCGCAGGGAGGTCTTCTCGTAGCCCTGCTCGGCGAAGAGTTCGAGCGCCACGTCCTGGATGCGCTGGCGGGTGTCCCCGCGGCGCCGCTGCTTGGTGCCGTCCATGGTGCCGCCCATCTTCCTACGCGATCTGCGCTCCCAAAAACTTACTTGACGCCCGGCTAGTTCGGGGCTTAGCTTCCAGTGTAGTGAACTAGCCGGGCGGCAAGTAAGTAGGGCTGCGCGGCTCAGGTAACGACTGGGGGAGCGGGTAGACGATGACGGACGCATCGGCAGCGGGCATCGCCGGGCAGCAGGGCGGCGGCAGACAGCCGCGGAGTGTGCGGGTGGTCCTGCTCGCGCTGATGATCGCGATGATGCTCGCGATGCTGGACAACATGATCATCGGCACCGCGATGCCGACGATCGTGGGCGAGCTGGGCGGCCTCGAGCACCTCTCCTGGGTGGTCACCGCCTACACCCTCGCGACCGCGGCCTCCACCCCGGTCTGGGGCAAGATCGGCGACATGTACGGGCGCAAGGGCTCGTTCCTGGCCTCCATCGTGATCTTCCTGATCGGCTCGGCGCTCAGCGGCATGGCCCAGAACATGGGCGAGCTGATCGGCTTCCGCGCGATCCAGGGCCTGGGCGCCGGCGGTCTGATGGTGGGCGTCATGGCCATCATCGGCGACCTGATCCCGCCCCGTGAGCGCGGCAAGTACCAGGGCATGATGGCGGCCGTGATGGCGCTCGCCATGATCGGCGGACCGCTGGTCGGCGGCACCATCACCGACAACTGGGGCTGGCGCTGGGCCTTCTACATCAATCTGCCGCTCGGCGCGATCGCGCTGGCCGCCGTCGCCACCGTGCTGCATCTGCCGAAGAAGCGGTCCGAGGCCGGCATCGACTACCTCGGCGTCGTGCTGCTGACCGTCGGCATCACCGCGATCGTCCTGGTCACCACCTGGGGCGGCACCGAGTACGCCTGGACCTCCGCGCGGATCATGGAACTGTGCGCCATCGGTGTGGCGGCGCTCATCGGCTTCGTGTACTGGCAGGCCCGGGCCGCCGAACCGGTGCTGCCGCTGCACATCTTCCGCAGCCGCAACTACACCCTGATGTCCGTCATCGGCTTCATCACCGGCTTCGTGATGTTCGGCGCGACGCTGTTCCTGCCGCTCTACCAGCAGGCCGTGCAGGGCGCCTCCGCCACCAACTCGGGCCTGCTGCTCCTGCCGATGCTCGGCGCGATGCTGGTCACCTCGATGGTCGCGGGCCGGGTGACCACCAGCACCGGCCGCTACAAGATCTTCCCGGTGGCCGGCAGCGCCCTGGTGATCGTCGGCCTGTATCTGCTGTCCACCATGGACACCGGCACCTCCCGGCTCACCTCCGGGATCTTCATGGCCGTCGTCGGCTTCGGCATGGGCTGCCTGATGCAGATCACCATGCTGATCGCGCAGAACAGCGTGGAGATGAAGGACATGGGTGTGGCCTCCTCGTCCGCGACCCTCTTCCGCACCCTCGGCTCCTCCTTCGGTGTCGCGGTGATGGGCGCGCTGTTCAACAGCCGGGTCCAGGACGTCATGGGCGAGCGGGCCGGGACGCTGGGCTCCCGGATCACCGAGCACTCCGCCCAGCTGGACGCGGCGAGCCTGGCCAAGCTGCCGGAGGCGGCCCGCGAGGCCTACCAGCACGCCGTGTCCTCCGGCACCCACGGGGCGTTCCTGCTCGGCTCCGTCGTCGCGGTGATCTCGCTGGTCGCGGCCGTGTTCGTCAAGGAGGTCCCGCTCAAGGGCGCGGGCCCGAAGGACGCGCGGTCCGGGGACGCGCCCGCGCCGGCCTCCGTGGGCGAGGCCGTCTGACCGCCCGCCCCCCTTCCGCGCGACGAGCCCCCGGCCCCGCCCGCCGGGGGCTCGTCGCGCGCGGGGCTCGTCGCAACGGGGTGTTCGCGGGCGCTCTGTGCGTGCGGGGCTCTTCGCGTCCGGGGGGCTCTTCGCGGCGCGGGGCCGGTGTCGGACCCCCGTGCCACCATCGGTGCCATGGACAAGGAGCGGCAGCTGAGGCTGGCCAAGGACGCGATGGACCGGGACTGGGCCGACCCGGACCTCGACCTGGACGCCGTCGCCGCACACGCCGGGTACTCCCGCTACCACTTCCTGCGCGCCTTCAAGGAGACCTACGGCGAGACCCCCGGCCAGTACCTGACGCACCGCCGCATCGAGCGCGCCGAGGAGTATCTGCGCGTCGCCGATCTCAGCGTCACGGAGATCTGCCATCTGGTCGGCTTCAGCAGCCTCGGCACGTTCTCCGCCCGCTTCAAGGCCCGCACCGGACTGACCCCCACCGAGTACCGCGCCCGGCACGTCGGCCGGGGCGCCGCCCTCATCCCCGGCTGCTACGCGATGCTGTGGGCCGGCGGTTTCCCGACCGCAACTTCGAAGAAGCGCCCCGCATCCCGCCCTGCCTACGGTGAGGAGCAGCAACCCACCGACGACAGGAGCGCGGAGCCATGATCAAGGGGCTCGGGATCAGCACCGTCTGGACCTTCGACCAGCAGCGCACGAAGGCCTTCTTCACCGAGAAGCTCGACTTCGAGGTGCGCAGCGACCTCTCGCTGGGCGACATGCGCTGGATCACCGTCGGCGCCAAGGACCAGCCCGAGGTCGAGCTGGCCCTGATGAGCCTGGACGGCCCCGGCCTGGACGCGGACTCCTCCGCGGCGCTGAAGAAGCTGGTCAGCAAGGGAGCCATCGGCGCCGGCGCGTTCCGCACCGACGACTGCCGGGGCGACTACGAGACGTTCAGGGCGCGCGGCGTGGAGTTCATCCAGGAACCGCAGGAGCGGCCCTACGGCATCGAGGCGATCTTCCGCGACGACAACGGCAACTGGTACTCGCTGACCGAGCGCAACGAGGAGCTGGACTTCTCCAAGCCCTTCGGATGAGCCGCTCTCTCCAAGCCCTTCGGATGAGCCGCTCTCTCCAAGCCCTTCGGGCGGCTCACATCAGCAGGCGGGCTCACATCAGCAGGCGGGTTCACATCCGCAGGCGGGCTCACATGAGCATCGGGTAGCTGCCCGTGTCCGTGGGCGCGTGCTCCGGCAGCCACAGAACGGCGACCGCGCCCTCGGCCGGTACGCCCTCCGGCGCCCCGGCCGGGCGGACGTTGCGGAAGGTCAGCCGGGCGCCCAGCACCCGGGCCTGCCCGGCCGCGATGGTCAGGCCCAGGCCGTGACCGCGGCCCGCCCGGTCCTTGCTGCCGGTGCGGAAGCGGCTCGGGCCCTCGGCCAGCAGGTCCTCCGGGAAGCCGGGGCCGTGGTCGCGGACCCGGATCACCCGGCCCTCGACGGTGACCTCGATGGGCGGCCTGCCGTGCCGGGCGGCGTTGGCGAGCAGATTGAACAGCACGCGCTCCAGGCGCCGCGGGTCGGTGGTGACCTCCGACTCGTGCACCACGTGCACGGTGACACCGGGCTCCCGTGCCGCCACCCGCCGGGTGACGAACTCACCGAGCAGGATGTCCTGCAGCTCCGCCCGCTCCGAGGCGCCGTCCAGCCGGGCCACCTCCAGCACGTCCTCGACCAGGGTGCGCATCGCCTTGGCCCGGTCAAGCACCAGCTCGGTCGGCCGGCCCGGCGGCAGCAGTTCCGCGGCCGTGAGCAGTCCGGTCACCGGGGTGCGCAGCTCGTGCGCGATGTCGGCGGTGACCCGGCGCTCGGCCTCCAGCCGCTGCTGCAGCGCCTCCGCCATGGCGTCCACCGCGCTGGCCAGGTCGTCGGTCTCGTCGCGCACGACTCCGCCGATGGCCTCGCGCACCCGCACATCCGTCTCGCCCTTGGCGACCCGGCCCGCGGCGGCCGCCGCCTTGCGCAGCCGGCGCGAGAGATGCCCGCCGATCAGCACCCCGAGCGCGCTGCCGCCCAGCACGACCGCGATGGAGCCGATCAGCAGGGCCTGGTCGAGGTCCTTGAGGATGTCGGAGCTGCGGTCGGTGAAGCCCGAGTGCAGCGACATCACCTGACCGTTCTTCAGCGGCACGGCCGCCCATATGTCCGGCGTGCCGCCCGGCCGGTCGGCCACATAGGTGGCCCGGCGCCCCGCCTCGACCTTCTCCCGCAGCTCGTCCGGCAGCTCCGGGTCGTTGATCTTGGTGTTGGGGAAGTTCAGCCGCCCGGACAGCTCGTAGTTGCGCTGCGCGACCATGATCCGCTCGTCGGCCAGATCCCGGGCGTTGTCCAGCATCGAGACCCGGGCCGCGTTGTGCACGACCAGGCTCAGCACGACCGCCACCAGGGTGCCGACCAGCGCGATGGCCGCGCTCAGCTTCCAGCGCAGCCCGGCCCCGAGACCCAGTCGCTCCACACCCGCGGCCACCAGGCGGCACAGCCGCCCCCGACGTCGCCCCCGCATCCGTCCGCTCAGGCCTTCAGCTTGTAGCCGAAGCCCCGCACTGTCTCGATGCGGTCCTGGCCGATCTTCGTCCGCAGCCGTTGCACATGCACATCGACGACCCGGGTGTCGCCGCCCCAGCCGTACTCCCACACCCGTTCCAGCAGCTTGTCGCGGGAGAGCACGGTGCCCGGTGCGGAGGAGAACTCCAGCAGCAGCCGCATCTCGGTCGGGGTCAGCGCCACCGGCTCCCCGGCCCGGCGCACCTCCATGCCCTCGGTGTCGATCTCCAGCTCCCCGAAAACCAGCACCCCGCCGTCGTCCACGGCGTCCCGCGCCTCACGGCCGCCGCCGGCCCGCTCGAAGCGGCGCAGCACCGCCCGGATCCGGGCCACCAGCACGGCACCATCGAACGGCTTGGTCACATAGTCGTCGGCGCCCGCCTCCAGACCGAGGACGACGTCGATGGAGTCGGCGCGGGCCGACAGCATGATCACCGGGACCATCGACTCGTCGCGGATGCGCCGGCACAGGCTCACGCCGTCCAGGCCGGGGACCATCACGTCGAGCAGCGCGATGTCCGGCTGTTTCGCCCGGAACGCCTCCAGCCCCGACAGCCCGTCGGGCATCGCGGTGACGGCGAAGCCGTCCCGCTCCAGGGCGAGCTGGGTCGCCTCGCGGATGACGTCGTCGTCCTCGACGAACAGCACATGGGTCTGGTCTGCCATGGGTCAGTCTCAGCCTTCGGGCACCGGGGTCGGCTCCTGGCCGGCCACCTTGCCGTAGTCGTTGTGCGTGCGGTACTCCTCGGTGAAGCGTCCCGAGGCCCAGCGGTAGGTGATCACGTTCTCCCCGGACGGGCTCGACACCGGGTCGCCCGGGTCGTACACCTGCTTGGTCACCACCAGGTCCCCCCGGTCGATCTCCGCGTACACCGGAGGCTCCTCGGCCGTGAACACATTGCGGTACCTGCCGCCCTCGAGGCGATACACATACGAGCCAACCCCCACGGCGTCCCCGCAGGTCAGTACGTTGATCACGACGTCGTCGGCGGAACCGCCGGTCAGATTGCCGTAGGAGACGTCGACCGGGTACTCGTCGGCGACGCACGGCTTGAGATCCCGCTTGACCTCCGCCGAGACCGCCGGGTCGTTCTTGATCAGCCGGACCGGGTCCACCCGGTCGGGTGTGCCGTCGCCGGCGTCGGCCGCCGTCGTGGCGCTCGGCACCGCGTCCGCCTCGGCGCGCGCCGGGCCCTCGTCCCGGGTGCCGGTGCCGCCGGTTCCGCAGCCCGCGGCGAAAAGCCCGAGGGCGGCGAGCACGGCCGTCGCCGTACCCGCCGCCTGTGCGGTCTTTCGGACGCTGTAGGTCCCCGCGCCGGTCAGGCCGCGCAACGCTCCCGCTCCTCACGCTCCAGCGCGCGTGCGTCCGACTCGCGCGCCTCCAGCTCCTCGCGGAGCCGGGCGAGCGCCCGGTGCAGCGTGCTCTTGACCGTTCCGGCCGACATGCCGAGTGCGGCGGCCGTCTCCTCCGTGGACATCTGCTCCCAGTGTCGCAGCACCACGACACTGCGCTGCTTCGGAGCGAGCACCTTCAGCACGTCCATGAGCAGGGCTCGGTCGGCGTGCTGCTCGGTGGCGTCGTCCACGCTGGCGTCCGGCAGCTGCTCGGTCGGCACCTCCTCCAGCTTGCGGGCCCGCCACCACTCCGTGCGCGTGTTGATCATGACGCGGCGCAGGTAGGCGTCGGCGAGGCGCTTGTCCTCTATGGTCTCCCAGCGGCCGTAGGTGCGGGCCAGCGCCGTCTGCAGCAGGTCCTGCGCGTCCACCGGGTCCGGGACCAGGCGGCGGGCACTGCGCAGCAGCGCGTCCTGCCGCGTGCGGACGTACTCCTCGAACTCGAGCACCTCGCCCTGCGCCATCGTGAACCGCCTCCTGCTCCCCGTTTTCCGGCCCACCCCGTATGGGCCGGTGCACTGCTTGTGTTCCGTGGTCTGTGCGCCCTTGCCGGGCACGCAAGTGAAGCTACGGAGGGGTTGTCACGAGCCTGTGCGAGACAGCCCGCGGGCAGCCCTCGGCTACCCGTCGGTTGTGTAACGGAAGGAGGAAGCGGATAAATCGGCGCTTCGGTTCGGGTGGTTATGGGTGATTCGAGTGATCGGTCCCGTGGCAAGGGTGGTGAGGGTGACGCCGGTGGTGCCACGGCACCGCCGGTGTGCCGGGCGACGGCGGTGACGCAGCGCGGCTGGTGTGCCCGGCGATGGCGGTGAACGCAGTGCCGCCGGGTGTGCCGGGCGACGGCGCGACTCGGCACCGCCCGTGGGTCACCCGAGGGTCAGGCGACGGGCAGCCGGTACAGGCCGCCCGGCAGCGGCTCCACCAGACCGTCCGCGACCAGACCGTCCAGGGCGCGGGCCCGCTGCACCGGCTCGTGCCACACCCGGTCCAGCGCCGACTGCGGCACCGGACCGTGCGCCTCCCGCAGCACCGCCAGCAGCCGGCCCCGCACCTGACGGTCCGTCCCGGCGTAGGTCTGGCCCCGGCGCGGCGGACCCTCGTGCGCCGGCTTGCCCGCCAGCCGCCAGGCGCACTGCGTGGCGATCGGGCAGCGGTGGCAGGCCTCGTTCTTCGCCGTGCACACCAGCGCGCCCAGCTCCATGGAGGCGGCGGCCCACCGCGCGGCGGTCGCCTCGTCCTCGGGCAGCAGCGCCCGGGCCAGCCGGCGTTCGGCGGCGGTGGTGGCGTTCGGCGGGTACTGCACCCCCGTGACCGCACGGGCGAACACCCGCCGCACATTGGTGTCCAGCACCGGGTGCCGCTGCCCGTAGGCGAACGACGCCACGGCGGCCGCCGTGTACTCGCCGATGCCGGGCAGCGCAAGCAGCTGGGCGTGGTCGGACGGCACGTCGCCGCCGTGCCGTTCCGCTATGGCGACGGCCGCGCCGTGCAGCCGCAGCGCGCGCCGCGGATAGCCGAGCCGGCCCCAGGCGCGCACCGCCTCGCCAGGCGCCTCCGCCGCGAGGTCGGCGGGGCGCGGCCAGCGGGCCAGCCACTGCTCGTAGACGGGCAGGACCCGGTTCACCGGGGTCTGCTGCAACATGAACTCACTGACCATCACCCCCCATGCGCCGGCCTCCGGGCGCCGCCACGGCAGGTCACGGGCGTGCTCGTCGAACCATTCGATCACGGGGGAGTGCAGCGGCTCGCCAAGAGCGCGCTCGGACGCGGAAACGGCGGTGCCGCCGTACGGGGGCTTCGTGGGAGCAGTCATGACCCGTCGATCCTGCCATGCCGAAGGGAGCCGGTCGGGTACATGCGGCGGTGCGTATGGGTGCGGTTTCCTGCCGGAGGCGGTGTCCGGTGCCTGACGATCGGCAGCAGTGCCGTGCCGCCGCCCGCTTGCAGCGTCGGCGGCATGGAAGGTCTCCGCCCCTCTCCGCCCCGCCCCGCCCGGCCGGGCGGGGCTTCTCCGGGCGGCCCGCGCCGGGACGGCGCTCGCTCCTGCGTGACCGCGGCCTTCAGCGTCTCACTGCACACCTACGCCACAGTCGTGGCCAAGGGTGCAAGGGCCGCGATCGCGAAGGCGTGGTGGCCGGCGCGGCGGGCCCGCCACCGGGCGAGGACGAACAGGGCGACGAAGACCGGCAGCCCCGCCTCGGTGCCTGTCTCCGCCGTCTGCCGTACTCAGTCCGGGGTGCCGTGCGCGTAGTCGGTGAGGTCGCGGTAGAGCCCGCTGTCCACGAAGTCCATGGTCACCGACCGTAGGCACGGCGGCGGTTCGGTCACACCCTGCGATCATCAGGTGTGCGGGCTGACGAAAGACAGGGCCGGCAGGGCGAGTTCCGGAATGATGATCTGGAAAAGTTGCGGATCTCGGCGGCGGGTGGGGCCAGTCGACGCGCTGATCTCTCGTACAGTTTGCGCCGTGGGATCTCTGCGCAATCCGGTCGGGCCGCTTCCCTCCTCCATCTACTGGCGACGGAGGGTCGTACTGCTGTCTGTGCTACTGCTGTTGGCGCTGCTGACCACCTGGGTCGTCGTCAACTTGGGCGACTCGGGCGGGGGGAACCGAGACAACGGGGCCAACGGCAAGAATCCCGCGCCGTCCATCACTCCGGGGCCGTCCGGTTCCGGGCCGGCGATCAGCCAGGCGCCGGGCGGGCGGGACGAGTCGGAGGGCGGTGGCTCCGGGGGTTCGTCCGGGTCGGGGGACGACGGGGCGAACGGTGACACCGGGGGAGCCGGGGGAGGCTCCGGTGACGGCACGGGTGCCGGAGGGAGCGCCGGGGGCGGCTCCGAAGGGGGTACGTCGGCCGGGGTCGGCGCGGGGGATGCGCTGCCGGCCGGGTCGGGGGCCGGCCTGCCCAACTGCACGCCGTCTGCGGTGCGGTTCAGCCTGCGGAGTGTCCGGAACACGTATGCGCCGGGGGAGAAGCCGACGTTCCTGCTGACCGCGCGGAATGTGTCGCGGAGTGACTGCAAGGTCGATCTCGGGCCGGAGAGTGCGGTGTTGACGGTCACTCAGGCCGGTGACGATGACGACGATCCGTACTGGGCGTCGGACGACTGCCCCAAGGGGGCGGGGCATCTGGTGTTCCGGGTGCCGGCCGGGGATGCGATCTCCTACACGGTGAAGTGGGACCGGAAGCCGAGTGAGCCGGAGTGCGCGACGCCGAAGGGGGGATCGGCGAAGCCGGGGACTTACCTGGTGGAGGCGAAGGCGCCGGGCTTCAAGAAGGTGCGGACGTCGTTCGTGCTGGAGGCGGACTAGCAGTTGCCCGAGGGCCGGCTGGCCGGGGGTGGGCCCCGGCCCTGAGGGGGTGCCGCTGCGCCCACCTCCCCCACTCTCGGCTTCGCTCGAGCGGAGGGACCCATCGCCCCAGCGGCACGAATGCCCGCAGTCGCGGAGGGGGTGACTGCAGCTACCCCAGGGGCGCGGGGAACTGCGCGATCAGCTACCGATGACCCGCAGTCGCGTACGAAAGGGCATGCACCCCTAGACGTAGCGCTCCAGAATTGAGCTCTCCGCGAGGCGCGACAGGCCCTCGCGGACGCTGCGCGCACGCGCCTCGCCGACTCCGTCGACCGTCTGAAGATCATCGACGCTCGCCGCCAGCAGCTTCTGCAGGCCACCGAAGTGTTCGACCAGCCGGTCGATGATCGCCCCCGGCAGACGCGGGACCTTGGCCAGCAGCCGGAAGCCCCGCGGGGACACCGCGGAGTCCAGTGCCTCCGGCGACCCCGTGTACCCCAGCGCCCGCGCCACCGTCGGCAGTTCGAGCAGCTCCGCATGGGTGAGCGCGTCCAGCTCGTTCAGCGCCTCCTCGACCGTGCGGGAGCGCTTCGCCGTGGGCTCGGGGACGTAGTCCCGCACGACCAGTTCGCGCTCGGGCTCGACCCCGGCGATCAGCTCGTCCAGCTGCAGTGCGAGGAGCCGCCCGTCGGTGCCCAGCTCGACCACGTACTCGGCGATCTCGGTGGCGATGCGGCGCACCATCTCCAGG
This sequence comes from Streptomyces thermospinosisporus, assembly GCF_039526425.1. NCBI lineage: Bacteria > Bacillati > Actinomycetota > Actinomycetes > Kitasatosporales > Streptomycetaceae > Streptomyces > Streptomyces thermospinosisporus. The sequence continues at coordinate 17,458 of NZ_BAAAIZ010000062.1, read as the reverse complement.
CGCTGGGCGACCGCCGAGACGTCCCGGACGGTCACCAGGTCCTCGATCTCCAGCGCCGACAGCGTGCCGGCCACCTCGTCGAGGCGGAGCTTGTAGCGCTCCAGGGTGGCCAGCGCCTGGTTGGCGCGGGACAGGATCGCCGCGGAGTCCTCCAGCACACGGCGCTGGCCGTCCACGTAGAGGGCGATCAGGCGCATCGACTGGGAGACCGAGACCACCGGGAAGCCGACCTGCTTGGAGACCCGGTCGGCGGTGCGGTGCCGGGTGCCGGTCTCCTCGGTCGGGATGGTGGGGTCGGGAACCAGCTGGACGCCGGCCCGCAGGATCTTCGACAGGTCCGAGGACAGCACGATGCCGCCGTCGAGCTTGCACAGCTCGCGCAGCCGGGTCGCGGTGAACTCGACATCCAGGACGAAACCGCCCGTGCACAGCGCCTCGACGGTCTTGTCGGAGCCGAGCACGATCAGACCGCCCGTGTTGCCGCGGAGTACCCGCTCCAGGCCGTCACGCAGCGCCGTGCCGGGTGCCACGGCGCTCAGCGAGGCGCGCATCAGGCCCTCGGAACCGGCACTCCCGCCGGACTTTCCGGGAGCTGCTGCCCGGTCGTTGGCTGCCACTGCACTCCTCCGGTCGCAGGTTCTGGGGCGCCCCCGTTTCGCGCACTCGGTTCGTACGGACGGGCGAGACCTGGGCAAAGTCTACCGGCGGTCCTCCGCCTCCCGTGGGGCCTCTCGCCGACGGGAGCGCGGAAGGACGCGCAGAGCGTCCCCTATGTCCGCGACTTCCAGAACCTTCATACCGGCCGGAATCCTGCCCGGATCGCCCGGCACCAGGGCATGTGTGAAGCCCAGGCGGTGTGCCTCGGCGAGCCTGCGCTGCACGCCCGTGACGCGTCTCACCTCGCCCGCGAGTCCCACCTCGCCGATCGCGACCAGGTTCTTCGGCAGCGGAGTGTCGCTGGCGGCGGAGGCCAGGGCGAGCGCCACGGCCAGGTCCGCGGCCGGCTCGGAGAGCTTCACCCCGCCGACCGTCGCGGAGTAGATGTCCCTCTTGCCCAGGGCGCTGATCCGGCCGCGCTGTTCCAGCACCGCCAGCATCATCGACACACGTGAGGTCTCCAGGCCGGAGGTGGTGCGCCGGGGGGAGGGGATCTGCGAGTCGACGGTGAGCGCCTGCACTTCGGCGACCAGCGGGCGGCGGCCCTCGAGGGTGACCGTCAGGCAGGTGCCGGGGACCGGTTCGTCACGACGGGTCAGGAAAAGTCCGCTCGGGTCCGCAAGGCCCGTGATGCCCTCGTCGTGCAGTTCGAAGCAGCCGACCTCGTCGGTGGTGCCGTAGCGGTTCTTGACGCCGCGGACCAGGCGCAGCCGGGCGTGCCGGTCGCCCTCGAAGTGCAGCACGACGTCGACCAGGTGCTCCAGCAGGCGGGGGCCCGCGATCGCGCCGTCCTTGGTGACATGCCCCACCAGCAGCGTGGACATCCCGCGCTCCTTGGAGGCACGGATCAGCGCCCCGGCCACCTCGCGCACCTGCGCCATGCCGCCCGGGGCGCCGTCGATCTCCGGGGAGGCGACCGTCTGCACGGAGTCCAGGATCAGCAGCGACGGCTTCACCGCGTCCAAGTGGCCGAGCACCGCGGCAAGATCCGTCTCGGCGGCGAGGTAGAGGTGATCGTCGATGGCGTGGATGCGGTCGGCGCGCAGCCGGACCTGGCTCGCCGACTCCTCGCCCGTCACATACAGCGTGCGGTGCTCCTCGCTCGCCGACTTGGCCGCGACGTCCAGCAGCAGCGTGGACTTGCCGACGCCGGGCTCGCCCGCCACCAGCACCACCGCGCCGGGGACCAGCCCGCCGCCGAGCACCCGGTCCAGCTCCGGCACGCCCGTGGAGCGGGCGGCGGCCTGCCGCCCGTCGACCTGGCCGATGGGCAGGGCGGAGGTGGTGACCCGGCCGGGCGTGGTCGTCCGGACCGCGGGCGTGCCGTACTCCTCGACGGTGCCCCAGGCCTGGCACTCGGGGCAGCGGCCGAGCCACTTGGCCGTCTGCCAGCCGCACTCGGTGCAGCGGTAGGACGGGCGGTCCTTGGTGGTCTTGGTGCGGGCAGCCATGCGCACAAGGTATAGGCCGCCTCTGACAGCGGGCGGCGTCCGGCCCCGGTGCCCGGGCGGCGTCCGGCACTCATGCGCCCGGCACGGAGGGCATCCCGGGCGCACGCTGGGAACACGTGGGAAGAGCGCCCGGAAACGCGCCGGGAGTGCGCCGGGAACCGGCTGAAAAATCGTCCCATCCGTTGAGCGCCAAGGTTTCCGTCGTCGATTGAGGGATCGTTTCACCCGTATGGATTAAAAGAGCGCAGCCCTCCGGAAGGGGCCGCCCGAGGCCCCCTACGGTCGCCGAATGATGAGCAGTGGCCCGGAGACCTCGACCCGCACGACCGGCGCACACCGGGCGCACCGCGAGGTGCGTGACCGTGGGGCCGCTCGCGCACTCGCGAAGCGGCCGCCCGCGCCGTACGAGCCGTACCTGGACGGGCTGTTCACCTACTGCCTGTCCGTGCTGTGCGATCACGACGCGGCGACCGCCGCCCTCGCCGACGTCCTCGCCGTCGCCGAGCGCCGCGGCCGGCACGTCCCCGACGCCCCCGGCGAGCGCAAGGCCTGGCTGTACGCGCTGGCCCGCTGGGCCTGCCTGTGCAAACTGACCGAGGCCAAGCAGAAACGTCAGACCACGCACGCCGCGGGCCGTACCGGCCGGCAGCGCACGGCCCGCCCGGCCCGCACCGCCTCCGCGCCGCCCGTCTCCGAGGAGGTCCAGGAGCAGCGCCGACGCGAACTGGCGCTGCTGGCGTGGCCGGAGGCCGCCGGCACCACCCCGGAGCAGCGCGAGGCGCTGGAGCTGGCCGTGCGGCACAAGCTCGGCGCCGGCGAGGTGGCCGCCGTGCTCGGCATGGAACCGGCCGCCGCGCACGATCTGCTCGCCTCGGCGGCCTGCGAGGTGGAGCGCACCCGGGCGGCGCTCGCCGTCGTCGAGACCGGCAGCTGTCCGGGCGTGGCGCATCTCACCGGCGACCACCAGTTGGTGCTCAGCAGCGCCGTGCGCCGCGAGCTGGTCCGGCACGTCGACGACTGCCCCCGCTGCCGCCGTACCGCCGAGCGGGCCATCCCCGGCCGCTGGCCCGGCACCACGGTCACCCCCGACGCCCTGCCCGTGCTGCCCGCGCCCGCCACGGCGCTGCACGCCGCCATGGCGTACCACCCGCGCGGGCGCACCGCCGCACCCCGCTTCGACCGGCGCGGCTTCCCCATGGACCCCAAGGACCGTGCGGCCCGCCGGGACCGGCTGCGCGCCCGCGCGGTCACCACGACCGTGGTGGCCACCGTCGTCGCCGCGCCGGTGCTCGCCCTGTGGGCCGCCTACCGGGGCACCCCCGTGGGCGAGGCGCAGGACGGCCGCTCGGCCTCCGCGCGGGAGGCGGACGGCCCCTTCGACCTGGACGGCGAGGGAGCGGGCGGCTACGAGAACGCCGGCAACGCCAGCACCCACCCCGGCGCGCGCTTCGGCGAGAAGGACAAGGACGCGAAGGCGGACGTGTCCGTGGAGGTCGTCGACGTCACGGGCACCGGGCAGCAGGGGGCGGCCGCGCTGGACGTCACGGCCGGACACAGCGGCGACACCACGCTGATCACCCTCACCGCCACCGGTACCGTCCCCGTGCGCTGGTCGGCGTCGACCGGGGCGTCCTGGCTCTACCTCAGCCAGTCCTCGGGCCTGCTCCAGCCCGGCGAGTCCCTGACGATCAAGGTGTACGTCGACCAGCTGCGCGAACCGTCCGGCCACTGGAGCGCGCGGGTGGCGATCGCCCCGGCGGGCGTGGTCGTCACCATCGACGGCTACGGCCCCGTCCCCAGCCCCTCCGCCCCCTCGACGCCGACCGGCTCGCATCCCGGCCACCCCGGCGGGCCGGGCGCCTCCCACCCGGGCACCCCCAGCAGCCCGCCGCCGTCCTCCTCGGATCCGGAACCGGACCCGACGAGCCCTTCGCCCTCGGAGCCCGAAGAGCCCGAACCGAGCGACCCGCCCGCGACCTCCCCGGACCCCGAGCCCGGCACCGGCGATCCGGCCGACGACGTCCCCACGGACCCGGTGCCGCCGTCGGACGATGCCGGCACCCCGGATCAGACGCCCTGACGCCGTCGCGGCCCTGCGAGCACGAGGCGACGGCCCCGCATCAGGCTTGGGGGTCGGTGTTCCGCGACTCGGTGTCCCGCGACTCGGTGTTCCGCGACTCGGTGTTCCGCGACTCGGTGTCCCGGGGCTCGGTGTTCTGCTCCGGATCGGTCGCGGGCTCCAGCGGCGGGTCCGCCGGGTGGGGTGCCAGCAGGGGCAGCTGCGAGGCCAGGCGCTCCTCGCACAGCTCGACCAGCCGGTCGTAGCCGGCCTTGCCCATCAGCTCGGTCAGTTCGGCCCGGTAGGAGACGTACACCGGCTCGCCCGCGCCGTGCGCCGAGGTCGCCGAGGTGCACCACCAGTGCAGGTCATGGCCGCCCGGCCCCCAGCCGCGCCGGTCGTACTCGCCGATCGACACCTGCAGTACCCGGGTGTCGTCGGGGCGGTCGATCCAGTCGTAGGTGCGCCGGATCGGCAGCTGCCAGCACACGTCCGGCTTGGTCTCCAGCGGCTCGCGGCCCTCCTTCAGGGCGAGGATGTGCAGCGAGCAGCCCATGCCGCCGGGGAAGCCCGGCCGGTTCTGGAAGATGCAGGAGCCCTGGTAGGGGCGGGTCTGGCGGTCGCCGTCCTCGTCCACGGACACCCAGCCGTTCCTGGTGCCCTCGGCGTGGTGCTGCCAGATGTCCGGTGTGAGACGTGCCACATGCTCGGCGACCCGCTTCTCGTCGTCCTCGTCCGAGAAGTGGGCACCCAGGGTGCAGCACCCGTCGTCCGCGCGGCCGGCCTGGATGCCCTGGCAGCCGCTGCCGAAGATGCAGTTCCAGCGAGAGGTCAGCCATGTCAGATCGCAGCGGAAGACCTGCTCGTCGTCCGCCGGATCAGGAAACTCCACCCAGGCGCGAGCGAAGTCGAGCCCCTTCTCGTCGTCCACGGGGGGCTCGGCCGCAGGAACCGCAGGCGCCGCGGTCTTCTGGGCTCGCTTGTCCTTCTTGGGCGATTTCGCGTCCTTCGCCTTTTTCGTCTTTGGCACCCGTCCAGGGTAAGTCGCCCGGACCGCGACTCCGCACCGCCGTGGGCAGTAGCGTTCCGTATATGAGACTTGGTGTCCTCGACGTCGGTTCGAACACGGTGCACCTGCTGGTGGTGGACGCGCACCCCGGTGCCTGCCCGCTGCCCGCGCACTCGCACAAGGCGGAACTCCGCCTCGCCCAGCTCCTCGACGGCGACGGGGCGATCGGCTCCGCCGGCGTGGAGCGGCTGGTCTCCGTCATCCAGGACGCCCTGACCGCCGCGGAGGACAAGGGCGTCGAGGACCTGCTGCCGTTCGCCACCTCCGCGGTGCGCGACGCGGTCAACGCCGACGAGGTGCTCGACCGGGTGCGTCAGGAGACCGGCGTCGAGCTCCAGGTGCTCACCGGTGAGGAGGAGGCCCGGCTGACCTTCCTCGCCGCCCGCCGCTGGTTCGGCTGGTCCGCGGGCAAGCTGCTGGTCGTCGACATCGGCGGTGGCTCCCTGGAGATCGCCTACGGCATGGACGAGGAGCCCGACGCCGCGGTGTCGCTGCCGCTGGGCGCCGGCCGCCTCACCGCCGCCTGGCTGCCCGGCGACCCGCCCGCACCGGACGACGTCCGTGCCCTGCGCCGCCATGTGCGCACCGAGATCGCCCGCACCGTCGGCGACTTCAGCCGCCTGGGCGCCCCCGACCACGTGGTGGCCACCTCCAAGACCTTCAAGCAGCTCGCCCGGCTCGCCGGCGCCGCCCGCTCCGCCGAGGGGCCGTACGTGCAGCGCGAGCTGAAGCGGGAGTCCCTGGAGAACTGGGTGCCGCGGCTGTCCGGGATGACCGCCGCCGAGCGCGCCGAGCTCCCCGGCGTCTCCGAGGCCCGGGCCGGCCAGCTGCTCGCGGGCGCCCTGGTCGCGGAGGCCGCGATGGACCTCTTCGGCGTGGAACGCCTGGAAATCTGCCCGTGGGCCCTCCGCGAGGGCGTGATCCTGCGGCGCCTGGACCACATGGATCAGGGCTAGGACCGCTGGGCTGCTGGGCCGCCGAGGGGCGAGGCCGGCGGCCCGGCCGGGCAACGGCGGGAGGCCCGGCGGATCAACGGCCGGAGGCCCGTCGGGATCAGGTCCTCGGGACCCGGGCCGGCGGCCCGTCGGATCACGGTCGCTCGGCCCGTGAGGATCACGGTTGGCGGCCTGCTGGATCACTGGATCAAAGGCGGGGCCCCGTGGACCCGGTCTCATGACCTGCCGGCCAGGACCGGCGGCCCGCTGGATCGGGTCCCGCACGACCCGGGGGCTCAGGCCCGGGTCGGCCCCATGGATCACGGTGGGCGCGCTGCCGGCTCATGGCCGGCAGCGCGCCCACCGTGTCATGGCTCGCGGCCTGCCGGAGGCAAGGCCGGCGGCCGTTGGATCAAAGGCTGGAGGCCCGTTGGACCGATTCCCGCGACCGGAATCGGCCCGGCGGCCCGCTGCATCAGGTCCCCCCCACCCGTGGGTTCCGGCTCAACGGCCCGTCGGATCACGGCGAGCGACCTGTTGGATCACGGCCTGCGCCCCCCTGGATCACGTCAGACGGACCTTGGAGCAGGGGGTGGCCGGCCCGAGGACGAGCCCGTATGGCATCCGCCACAAGGGCGATCGGGCGCCCGGCCCCCACCCGATGCCACCCCGTAACCTGTCCCTCATGGCCAAGCCCCTCGTGCGCGTCCCGGATGCGAAGGTCGCCCTGTCGACGGCCTCCGTCTATCCGGAGTCCACGGCGACGGCCTTCGAGATCGCGGCGCGGCTCGGATACGACGGCGTCGAGGTCATGGTGTGGACCGACCCGGTCAGCCAGGACATCGAGGCGCTGCGGCGGCTCAGCGACTACCACCGCATCCCGATCCTCGCCGTGCACGCCCCCTGCCTGCTCATCACCCAGCGGGTGTGGTCCACCGACCCGTGGACCAAGCTCCAGCGGGCGCAGGCGGCCGCCGAGAAGCTGGGCGCGAGCACCGTCGTGGTGCATCCCCCGTTCCGCTGGCAGCGGCAGTACTCCCGGGGTTTCGTGGAGGGCATCTGGCGGATGGCGAACGAGACGGATGTGAAGTTCGCCGTGGAGAACATGTACCCCTGGCGCTACCGCGACCGCGAGATGCTCGCCTACGCCCCCGACTGGGACGTCACCAAGGACGACTACCGCCACTTCACCATCGACCTCAGCCACGCCGCGACCGCCCGCACCGACGCCCTGCAGATGCTGGACCGCATGGGCGACCGCCTCGGTCATGTCCACCTCGCCGACGGCCGCGGATCCGCCAAGGACGAGCACCTGGTCCCCGGCCGCGGCACCCAGCCCTGCGCCGAAGTACTGGAGCACCTCGGCCGCACCGGCTTCGACGGCCATGTGGTGATCGAGGTCAACACCCGCCGCGCCATGTCCAGAGCCGAGCGCGAGGCCGACCTGGCGGAGGCGCTGGCCTTCACCCGCCTGCACCTGGCCTCCGCCTCCTCACCGGCAGGGGTGCCGCACTCGTGACCGGCCTCACCGCGCCCGGCGGCGACGCGGACCCGCCCGCCGGCGCCAAGGGAGCGGCCCGCCGCCGCGGACGCCCCCCGCGCACCGAGTCCGCCGACACCCGCGACCGCATCCTCGACGCGGCCCGCGAGGTCTTCTCCGAACGCGGTTACGAGAAGGCGTCCGTACGGGGTATCGCCAAGGCCGCCGGTGTGGACTCCGCGCTGGTGCACCACTACTTCGGCACCAAGGAGCAGGTGTTCGAGGCCGCGGTGGAGGTCGCCTTCGCGCCCGCCCTGGCGATGCGGGACGCGGTGGTCACCGGCCCCCTCGAGGAGGCCGGCGAGCGGATGACCCGGATCCTGCTCGGCCTCTGGGAGAACCCGGTGACCCGGGCCCCGCTGCTGGCCATTGTCCGCTCGGCCGTGAACAACGAGACCGCGGCCGCCGTCTTCCGCCGCCTGGTCGCCGGCCAGCTGCTGCGCCACATCGCCGCCCGGGTCGACCTGCCGGACGCGGAGCTGCGCGCCGAGCTGGCCGCGGCGCAGCTCGTCGGCGTCGCGATGATCCGCTATGTGATCAAGGTGGAGCCGCTGGCCTCGGCGGACCCGGAGCAGATCATCCGGCGCGTGGCCCCCGTGGTGCAGGGGCACCTCACCGGGCCCTGAACGCCGGCGCGGCGGACGCGGGACCGCCGGCGCCGGGGGACCCGGGGAACCCAGCCCCGGGGACGGAGGCACCGAGCCCGGGGGACCGGAGGCACCGAGCCCGGGGGACCGGAGGCACCGAGCCCGGGGGACCGGAGACACCGAGCCCGGGGGACCGGAGACACCGAGCCCGGGGGACCGGAGACACCGAGACCCCGGGGACCGGGGGGAACTGAGATACGCATCCCGCATTCCGGACACCTTGTCCCGCCCTCTGGATGACCAGCGTACGCTCGACACAGCCGGACCTGTCCGGTCCGCACTCTTCGAAGAAGGTCTGAAGGAGCGAGCGACGATGCCCGAACTGAGGTCCCGCACAGTCACCCACGGCCGCAACATGGCGGGCGCCCGCGCCCTTATGCGTGCCTCGGGTGTACCCGGTGCGGACATCGGGCGGAAGCCGATCGTCGCCGTCGCCAACAGCTTCACCGAGTTCGTGCCCGGCCACACCCACCTGGCCCCGGTCGGCCGCATCGTCAGCGAGGCGGTGAAGGAGGCCGGCGGCATCCCCCGCGAGTTCAACACCATCGCCGTGGACGACGGCATCGCGATGGGCCACGGCGGCATGCTGTACTCGCTCCCGTCCCGCGACCTGATCGCGGACAGCGTGGAGTACATGGTCGAGGCCCACCGCGCCGACGCCCTCATCTGCATCTCCAACTGCGACAAGATCACCCCGGGCATGCTCAACGCGGCCCTGCGCCTGAACATCCCCACGGTGTTCGTCTCCGGCGGCCCGATGGAGTCCGGCCGCGCCACCCTGGTCGACGGCACGGTCCGCACACTGGACCTGGTCGACGCCATGGTCGAGGCCGCCAACGAGAAGGTCTCCGACGCGGACGTGCTGCGCATCGAGGAGAACGCCTGCCCCACCTGCGGCTCCTGTTCGGGCATGTTCACCGCCAACTCGATGAACTGCCTGACCGAGGCGATGGGCCTGTCCCTCCCCGGCAACGGCTCGGTCCTCGCCACCCACACCGCCCGCAAGGACCTCTACGTCCGCGCGGCCCACACGGTGATGGACCTCACCCGCCGCTACTACGAGCAGGACGACGAGTCGGTCCTGCCGCGCAGCATCGCCACCTTCCAGGCCTTCGAGAACGCCATGGCCCTGGACATCGCCATGGGCGGCTCCACCAACACGATCCTGCACCTGCTGGCGGCCGCCCAGGAGGCGGGCGTCCCCTTCGGGCTCAGCGAGATCGACGCCCTCTCCCGCCGCGTGCCCTGCCTGGCCAAGGTCGCCCCGAACGTCGCCAAGGACCGCACGTACTACATGGAGGACGTGCACCGCGCCGGCGGCATCCCCGCCCTCCTCGGCGAACTGCACCGCGCGGGCCTGCTCAACGAGGACGTGCACTCCGTCCACAGCCCGTCGCTGGCCGACTGGCTGAAGACCTGGGACGTGCGCGGCGGCTCCCCGTCGGCGGAGGCCGTGGAGCTGTGGCACGCGGCCCCCGGCTGCGTCCGCTCCGCCGAGGCCTTCTCCCAGTCCGAGCGCTGGGAGTCGCTCGACGAGGACGCCGAGAACGGCTGCATCCGCTCGGTCGAGCACGCCTACTCCAAGGACGGCGGCCTCGCCGTGCTGCGCGGCAACCTCGCCGTCGACGGCTGCGTGGTGAAGACGGCCGGCGTCGACGAGTCCATCTGGACCTTCGAGGGCCCGGCGGTGGTCTGCGAGTCGCAGGAGGAGGCCGTCGAGAAGATCCTCACCAAGCAGGTCAAGGAGGGCGACGTCGTCGTCATCCGCTACGAGGGCCCCAAGGGCGGCCCCGGCATGCAGGAGATGCTCTACCCGACCTCGTACCTGAAGAGCCGCGGCCTGGGCAAAGCCTGCGCCCTGATCACCGACGGCCGCTTCTCCGGCGGCACCTCCGGCCTGTCCATCGGCCACGCCTCCCCGGAGGCGGCCTCCGGCGGCACCATCGCCCTGGTCGAGGACGGCGACCGCATCCGCATCGACATCCCCAACCGCTCCATCGAGCTCCTCGTCGACAGCGCCGAACTCGCCCGCCGCGAGCAGGCCCTGAACGGCCGTTACGCGCCGAAGAACCGCGACCGCAAGGTGTCCGCGGCGCTGAAGGCCTACGCGGCCATGGCGACGAGCGCCGACAAGGGCGCGGTCCGGGACATCTCCAAGCTGGGCTGACCCAAGCCGACCCCAAGCAGACCCCAAGCCGGCCCAAGCCGGGCTGACCCGCAGCCGGAAGCCACGACGACGACACACACGGCCGAGGGCCGCCCCGTGATCTCACGACCTCACGGCGGCGGCCCTCACCCGTTTCCTCGGCCCGCCGTGACGTCCTGGTCGATCGCCTACCAGCCCGCCGGGTTACGCCCGTCCACGGCGAACACGGTCCCGTCCGGCGCAGCGGCATACACCCGCCCGCCCCCGACCACCGGCGCCGGCAGCGACGCGGGCACCCGGTCCCCGTGCTTCCCGAGCCGCGCCGCGGTCTGTCCGGCCAGCCGCCCCGCCCTCGCGTCCACGGCGAGCAGCCGTCCGTCGGGCGCGGTGACGTACACATACCGCTCGTCGGCGGCCGGCACCGAGGTGCGGACCGCGCCGGTCTCCAGGCTCCACCGCTGCCGCAGCGCGCCCGTGTCGAAGGCCACGATCCTGCCGCCGGCGCCCGAGAGGTAGGCGGTGCCGCTCCGGACCATCCCCTGCGGCTGCTCCAAGGGGACGGGCAGAGCCGCTCGGCGCGTCCTGCGGGTGCCGGGCTCGTAGCGGACCACGGCCTGTGCCTTCCCGTCAACGGTGTCGACGGCGAGGAACACCATCGCCCCGTCCGCCGTCCCGACCGGGCTCAGCGACCCGGCCATCCGAGCCTCCCAGCGCACCTCGCCGTTCAGCGGACCGAGGGCCGTGACCCGGGTGTGCCTGCTGCCGAGGGACGTGCTGACCGCGTACGCCAGCGGGTCCCCGGGGAACGAGTGCAGCAGCACCGGCGCCGTGTGACCCGGCAGCGACCGGCTCCAGCGCTTCTCCCCGGACGCGCTGTCGAGGGCGGTGACCGTGCCGTCCGCGCCCGTGAGCAGCAGCGTGTCCCCGGCGAACACGCCGGTGTCGTGCACGGCGGCCTCCTGCCGCCACTTCGGCTTCCCCGACGCGGGGTCCAGCGCCACCAGGCCCCGGCGCAGGGTGAGCAAGGGGTGGACGAGCCCGCCCGAGAGGGCCGGCGGGCCGCTCGGTTCGTTCCGCACCGGGCGCCGCCACAGCACGTCCCCGTCGTCCGGGTCGAGCGCGAGGACCGTCCCCGCGTGCGTGCACAGCAGCCGTCCCGCCCCGTGGGAGCACTGGGCGAAGCCCTGCTCGCCGGTCGGGGCCGCATCCCAGGGGGTGAAGGCCGCCGCGCTGGTGCGTGAGGCGGTCTTCTCGGGGGTCTCGTTCTCACCCGCGAAGAGCTGGAGTGAGGCGAGTCCGCCGGCCAGCGCGAGCGCCAGCGCCCCGGCCCCCAGAGCGGCCTTCCGCCCGGGACGCCGGGCGGGGCGACGGTCCGCCTCGGGGGCGGCGGGCTGAGCGGCGGGCTTCTCGCCGGGCTTCTCGGCGAGCTCGGCGGGTGCGGGGCCTTCGGCGGGTCCGTGGGAGGGCTCCTCCGCGGGCTCCTCGGACTGCTTTACGGGAGCGGCCGTCCCCGTCCGCTGCGGCGGAATGAACGTCTGGGTGTCGTACGAGGCCGCGACCGACCGCAGTTCACGCATCAGCTCGTCGGGAGCCGGCCGGTCCTGGGGCTCCTTGGCCAGGCATCGGAGCACCAGCGGCGCCAGGTCGTCCGGCACGCCCGTCAGATCCGGCTCGTCGTGCACCACCTGGTAGGCGACGATGTAGGGGCTATCGGAGTCGAACGGCCCCCGCCCGGTCGCCGCGTGCACCAGGACGGAACCCAGGGCGAAGATGTCGGCGGCGGGGCCCACCTCGCGGGGGCTGCGGAACTGCTCGGGCGCCATGAACGGCGGAGTGCCGATCAACTTGCCCGTCTCGGTGCGCAGTTCGCTGTCGCTGGGCCGGGAGATGCCGAAGTCGATGACCTTCGGCCCGTCCTCGGCCAGAAGCACATTGCTCGGCTTGAGGTCCCGGTGCACCACACCCACCCGGTGGATGTCACGCAGCGCCTCCGCAAGGCCGGCCATCAGCCGGCGCAGCTGGGACGCCGGCATCGGCCCGTGCTGCTTCACCTGCTCGGCGAGCGTCGGCCCCGGGATGAACAGCGTGGCCATCCACGGCCGTTCGGCCTCCGGGTCGGCGTCCACGACCGGTGCGGTGAAGGCACCGCTCACCCGCCGCGCCGCCGCGACCTCCTGCCGGAACCGCCCCCGGAACTCCGGATCCCGCGCGAACTCCGCGTGCACGACCTTCACCGCGAGCTTCAGACCCGAGGTGCTGCGCGCCAGATGCACCACGCCCATGCCGCCGGAGCCCAGCCGTGACTCCAGCCGGTAGTGACCGGCGTACTCAGGAAGTTCCGCTTCCGCGCCCGCTCCGGCGTTCCGCTGTGGCGCCATGGAACCACCCCCGTGCTCTTCGTCCGCGCGCGCGAATCACGGAGCCTAGTCGATGAGACGTACGAGACCGAGGGGGCTTGTGGGGAGTTGTAGCCTTCGCGTGCGAGATGCGAACGCGTGTTTCGTCCCGTGATCCAGGGGAATGAACGTGATCCCATGGCAGTCATGGGGCTCGACGGGGGAGGAACGACATGTCTGCCGACCGCATCGAAGAGGCCGGGCCGCGCACCGAGGAGGCCGTCACCACGACGGCGGCGGCCGTCCGCTCCTACCCGGTGGCACCGGGCGTCCGGCTGAACGTCCGCAGCGGTCCGGGCACGAGCTACCGCATCGTGCGCGTGCTGCCGGTGGGCGCCAAGGTCCCGATCCACTGCCAGCGGCCCGGCACCACGGTGACCGGCCCCTACGGCACCAGCAAGATCTGGGACAACATCGGCAACGGCGAGTACGTCTCGGACGCCTATGTGAAGACCGGCAGCGACGGCTATGTGACCTCGCGCTGCTCCTGATCCCGCGGGGGCCCGCGGCCCGGCCGGCGCCATAATCGATGCGTGAGCGCAGTGAACGGCACCCCGGACCGCGCCGCGGGCACCCCGGACACCACCGGCGGCCCCCGGCCCGAGCCCCTCCGTTTCTTCGGAACGACCTGGGTCGACCACGGCCGCGGCTACCTCGCCCGCCGGATCGGCGTCTCCGCCGGCTCCCTGGCCGCCGCTGCCGCCGCCTGCTTCGTGCTGCGCATCGCCTACCAGGGCCTGCAGATCGCCCAGGTCGGCAGCTTCGTCGATCTGCTGCTGGTGGTGATGTTCGCCGTGTGCAGCGCGCTCGCCTTCCGGCACACCTGGGAGGGCTTCACCCGCCGCCACGACCCGGCCCGCCAGTCCGCCCTGCGCGGCATGCTGAGCATCGGCTTCGTCGGCTCCCTCCTCGCCTACTTCTTCCGCTCCCTCACCGAGGCGCCCGGCGAGAAGCTCCACCGCGAGGAGTACGAGGCCGCCCGCGCCCAGTACGAGAAGCGCATCTCCCGCCGCTCGGGCAACCCGAAGAAGCGCCGCCGCGCCTGAGCGGGGCGCCTTCCACCACCCCGCCTGCGCAGCAGACCCTCACACAGGGCGGCAAACCTCAGACCGGGCGGCGACCTGCCGTCGGTGACCGCACACCCGTGCCACCTGCGGAAGGTCGCCGCCCTGTGCCGTTGCGCCAGTGCCGTACGCACCTGTGCCGTATGCGCCGCCGCCGATCCCGGAACCCCAGGCCCCAGTGACCCGGAACCCCCGGGACCCCGGAGTCCCTCAATCCCTGAATCCCTCAATCCCTGAATCCCTGAATCCCTGAATCCAAGACCGACGACCGGCCGCTTGACGGACCGCACCCTCGAGAGGATTATTCATCACATGGTGAATTACTCCTCCGAGCCGCCCCGCCGCCCGGACCCGGACCCCCCGGCCGTGCGCGCCCAGGACCTCGCCGTCGTCCGAGGCTCCCGGACCGTCCTGCGCAACCTCGGCTTCACCGTCCCGCGCGGCCAGATCACCGGCCTCCTCGGCCCCTCCGGCTGCGGCAAGTCGACCCTGATGCGCGCCATCGTCGGCACCCAGGCCAAGGTCACCGGCACCCTGGACGTCCTCGGCCGCCCCGCCGGACACCCCTCCCTGCGCGCCCGCATCGGCTACGTCACCCAGGCCCCGTCCGTCTACGACGACCTGACCGTCCGCCAGAACCTCGACTACTTCGCCGCGATCCTCCACCCCGGCCGCGCCGCCGCCGGCCTGCGCCGCGAGAGCGTCACCCGCGCCATCGCCGACGTCGACCTCACCAGCCACGCCGACGCCCTCGCCGGCAACCTCTCCGGCGGGCAGCGCAGCCGCGTCTCCCTCGCCGTCGCCCTCCTCGGCACCCCCGAGCTGCTCGTCCTCGACGAGCCCACCGTCGGCCTCGACCCCGTGCTGCGCCGCGACCTCTGGCAGCTCTTCCACGACATCGCCGCCGAGCGCGGCACCACGCTGCTGATCTCCTCGCACGTCATGGACGAGGCCGAGCGCTGCCACCGCCTGCTCCTGATGCGCGCCGGCGAGCTCCTCGCGGACGACACCCCCGACGCCCTCCGCGACCGCACCGGAGCCGACACCGTCGAAGCGGCCTTCCTGCACCTCGTCGACGCGGCGATCGCCGCGGGCCGCGCCAAGGAGACCACCTCATGAGCACCAGCACCCCCACGACCGCGAGCGCCCCCGCCGCCCCGATCGGCGCCCTCAACCTCTCCCGCACCACCGCCACCGCCCGCCGGGTGCTGGGCCAGCTCCGCCACGACCCCCGCACCATCGCCCTGATGCTGCTGGTGCCCTGCCTGATGCTCTTCCTGCTCCGCTACGTCTTCGACGGCAGCCCGCGCACCTTCGACAGCATCGGCGCCAGCCTGCTCGGCATCTTCCCGCTGATCACGATGTTCCTGGTGACCTCCATCGCCACCCTGCGCGAACGCACCTCGGGCACCCTCGAACGCCTGCTGGCCATGCCGCTGGGCAAGGGGGACGTGATCGCCGGCTACGCCCTCGCCTTCGGCACCCTCGCGATCGTCCAGTCCGCCCTCGCCACCGGCCTCGCCCTGTGGTTCCTGGACCTGGATGTCACCGGCAGCGCCTGGCTGCTGCTCCTCGTCGCCCTGCTCGACGCGCTGCTCGGCACGGCCCTCGGTCTGTTCGTCTCGGCCTTCGCGGCCTCGGAGTTCCAGGCGGTGCAGTTCATGCCGGCCGTGATCTTCCCCCAGCTGCTCCTGTGCGGCCTGTTCACCCCGCGCGACAACATGCATCCCGTCCTGGAGGGCATCTCGAACGTCCTGCCCATGTCCTACGCCGTCGACGGCATGAACGAGGTGCTCAGGCACACCGACATGACCGCCACCTTCGTCCGCGACGTGCTGATCGTCGCCGGCTGCGCCCTGCTGGTCCTCGGCCTCGGAGCGGCCACCCTGCGCCGCCGGACTCCGTAACGGGCGGGGGAGCGGGCCGGTGCCGCAGCCGGCGGTGTCCCAGCGGGCCGGTGACCACAGCCGCCCCACCGTCCCGCCTGCCGGACACCGGCCCGCCCCGCACCGTCCGGGTGGGAGGATGAAACAGGACATCGCACACCCCCGGAGGGCACCCGCAGCCATGACCCAGAAAGTCGCAGTCCTCGGCACCGGCAAGATCGGCGAAGCCCTGCTCAGCGGAATGATCCGCGCCGGCTGGGCCCCCGCCGACCTCCTGGTCACCGCCCGCCGCCGGGAGCGGGCCGAGGAGCTCCGCACCCGCTACGGCGTCACCCCGGTCTCCAACCAGGAAGCCGCCAAGACCGCCGACACCCTGATCCTCACGGTCAAGCCGCAGGACATGGGCGCCCTCCTCGACGAGCTCGCCCCGCACGTCCCCGCCGACCGCCTGGTCATCAGCGGCGCCGCCGGCATCCCGACCGCCTACTTCGAGGAGCGGCTCGCCGCGGGCACCCCTGTGGTCCGCGTCATGACCAACACCCCCGCCCTGGTCGACGAGGCCATGTCGGTCATCTCCGCCGGCAGCCACGCCACCGCCGAACACCTCGCCCACGCCGAGGAGATCTTCGGCGCCGTCGGCAAGACCCTCCGCGTCCCCGAGAGCCAGCAGGACGCCTGCACCGCCCTCTCCGGCTCCGGCCCGGCGTACTTCTTCTACCTGGTCGAAGCCATGACCGACGCCGGCATCCTGCTGGGCCTGCCCCGCGACAAGGCCCACGACCTGATCGTCCAGTCCGCGATCGGCGCCGCCATCATGCTCCGCGACAGCGGCCAGCACCCGGTGACCCTCCGCGAGAACGTCACCTCCCCCGCGGGCACCACCATCAACGCCATCCGCGAACTCGAGAACCACGGCGTCCGCGCCGCCCTGATCGCCGCCCTCGAAGCAGCCCGCGACCGCAGCCGCGAACTCGCCACCGGCAACAACGCCTGACCAACCGGGGACCGCTGCCCGCCGACCCCACGGCCTCACCGGGGACCGCTGCCCGCCGACCACGGCCTCACCGGGGACCGCTGCCCGCCGACCACGGCCTCACCGGGGACCGCTGCCCGCCGACCACGGCCTCATCGGGGACCGCTGCCCGCCGACCACGGCCTCATCGGGGACCGCTGCCCGCCGACCACGGCCTCATCGGGGACCGCTGCCCGCCGACCACGGCCTCACCGGGCGCCGGCCCGCGGCCCCGAAGGGCTCGCGGCCGGCGGGCGCACGCTGGCCCGCCCGTAAACACCGCGCCGCCGAGCGGCGCTCCCGCCGGCCGATGCTCCGGGCCGAGCCCCGATGCGACCGATGGCTGCTCGGGCCGGGTCGGCCGAGCGCTGCGCGGGCCGATGGCGGTCCCGCCCGGCGGTCCGTGCAGCCGCCCCGCGGTCCCGCCCGGCGGTCCGTCCAGCCGCCCCGCGGTTCCGCCTGACCCGCCGGGCGATGCTCCGGCCGAGCCCTGCCCCGCCGAGCCCTGCCCCGGCCGAAGGCCACCCCCGGCCAAGGGCCTCCGGCCGAATGGTGGTTCGTCCGATCGGCCCCGCGGCCCCGCCCGCCCCGCCCGG
>NZ_BAAAIZ010000061.1:27010-87754 GCF_039526425.1 Streptomyces thermospinosisporus | reverse complement strand
GGGCACTTTCTGCTTTCCTGACCGCCTGCCGGACAGCCCGCTTCATGAAAGCGCGAGGCTAACTGCTCTCCCGCCACCGGTCCACCAGCATCCCCAGCGCGCAGCCCGCCAGCAGGACACCCGTGGACATCCAGAAGCCCAGCGTTCCGAGGCCGCCGCGCTCGTGGTGGAGGGTCAGGGAGAGGATCTGGGCCGCGACGGGGACCGCGCAGGATGCCACCGTGTGCTGCCAGGGGACGTCCCGCCAGGGCTCCGGGTGCATCCGGGCCGCCGCCCAGGTCGCCAGGACCACGCACACCAGGTTGGGCAGGTGGACCAGGCCCAGGGCGGCGCCGAAGGAGTGGACGCCCTCGGGGCCCACCAGGTAGTCGTTCACCAGTGACGCCTGGAGCACCTCCGTCGCCACCAGGACGATCACTCCGGCCGCCCAGGCCCGTATGAACGCCGGGGCAGGCCTGACCGGTGCGTCGACGGCCATCGCTACCGCACCTCCACCGAGTCGACGATGCGCTTCAGGTCGGCGTCCGCCATCTTCCCGCGCTGGGCGTCGATGCGTACCGCGAAGGTCTCCTGCTCGGAGTCCAGCCCGGTGAGGATGACGCCCTTCACCGTGGCGCCCTTGGCGGGGCCGCCGCCCTCGCCGGTCGCGGTGAAGGTGAAGTCGATGCGGCGGGCGTCGTCCGTGCCGGACAGCTCGACCTCCTTGGTGCTCTTGACGTCGGCTCCCAGCTGGATGCCGGCCTCCGCGGCGATGGCCGCCTGCTCGGCGGAGTTCGCCCGGGTGAAGTCCAGCTGCACGGTGATCAGGGCGACGGTGCGGCCGTCCTCGCGCAGTTCGGCGGCGGCGGCGTTGTGCTTGCTGCGTTCGGCGTCGCTCTGCTCCCGGAAGCCTTCCGGGTAGGCGACCGAGACGCGCGGAGTCTCGAGGGTCCGCCAGCCGTCCGGCACCTCGGCGGACGAGGAGGACGAGGACGAGCCGCTGCCGCAGGCGGTCAGCAGCAGGGCGAGCAGTCCGGCCGCCGCGCAGGAGCGGCCGGGCAAGGTGCGGCCCGTCCACGTGCGGCCGGTCGAGGTGTGGCCGATCAAGGGGCGGCGGGCCAGGGCGCGGCGGGCCAGGGTGCGGCCGGTCGGTGTGCGGCCGGGCATCGAGAATGAGGGCATGTGGGGGCTCCTTGTCCGGTCAGTTCGCACAGTAGCTGTAGGGAATGTAGGAGCGGCGGTCCCCGCGGGGTGCGCCGAGGAACTCCGCGTCGGTCAGGGTCTCCTTCTTCTGCTCGGTGCTGACCGTCATCCCGAGGCTGAGCCCGAGGTTCAGCTCGAAGCCGTACTCGGCGGCGTTCACCTCGCCGGTGTATGCCATCCGGCTGGAGCGCCCCTTGTCGAACACCAGCTGCCCGAAGGGGTCGTCGGCGCCGGGCCGCTTGACCGGGGTGAGGTCGTCCGAGCCGAACATGTACCGGAACGGCGCCCCCACCTGCTCGTTCGTGCCGTCCAGCCAACGCTCGGCGATCGCCCGGTCGCGGTCGCCGGCCTTGCCCGGGTCGAAGGAGACGGAGGTGGTGACGATCTCGATGCCGGTGCTGGAGTCGGTGCCCTTCGCGCCGGCGCTGCCGCCCCGCTTGTCGTCGCCCTCCTTGCCGTTGTCACCGCCGGCCCTGGCGCCGTCCCGCTGGCCGCCCCGCTCCACGGTGCGGGTCATGTCGATGCGGACCAGCTTGCCGGTCTTCTTGTCGTAGGTGACGGTGACCGTGCCGGTCTGCGTGGTGCCGGCCGAGTAGTCCCCGCTGATCGGGCCGGCCTCGTAGCCGGCCTTGGTGCCGTACTCGATGGAGGAGGAGTAGGTGTACGACTTGGTGCCCTTGTAGGCGTTGTCGGTCCAGGTGATCTCGGGGGAGTACTTGAAGGTGCCGCCGAGTGCCGCGCTCAGCTTGCGCTCGTCGCCCGCGGACAGCTTCAGGCCGGCCGACGCCGAGGCGTCGAGGCCCACCTTGCCGTAGGTGATCTGCCGGTTGCCGCCGAGGTTCTCCTCGACCCGCTCCCGGGTCTCCTCCTCTTCCTTCAGCGGACCGGTGCCGAAGAGGTAAAGGATGCTGTCGCCGAGGCCGGCCTCCGCGCCGCCGGGCATGGTCCGACGCATCTCGTACATCTGCAGCTTCTCCACGTCCTTGCGGAACCGTTCCGCCTCCTCCGCGCTCTCGAACACCCAGGTGTCGCCGTTGGTGACCTTGATGCCGGCGCCCAGTTCGACCGTGTCGGTGCCGAAACGGCCCACCTTCATCCCGGGCTTGAAGTCCTTCTTCGCGGCGACCGAGGCGGCGTCGGTGAACGTCAGGTACACCACCTGGTCCTTGTCGTCGACCTTGCCGTCCCCGTTGACGTCGTTCTTCGCCTGCAGCCGCTGCTCCTGGAAGCCGTACTCCCGGCCGATCTCGAAGAAGAGGATCTTCGCCTTGGAGCCCGCTTTGTCGGTCACGGACGACACCTGACACAACGTCGGCTCGAAATCGGCGTCGGTGAGCGGCTTTTCTGCCGTGTTGTCGCCCCCGCCGCAGTTCCCGCCACCCGTCACCCGGCACACCAGCGCGGCGATCTCGTCGTGGATCAGCTGCCCGACGCCGGTCGCCGACACCGCCAGTACGATCGCCACGGTGACCACGATCATCCCGAGGTACTCGGTCCCGGTGGCCCCGCGATCGCCCCAACTCGCCCGTGTTGAACGGTTCATCCGCCTCGCCCCCTCTCCCGTGTCCTCGGTGCTGGGCGAGCGTAAGGAGGGCGACGGGTGGGAAGCGTGGGCCCCGGGGCCCAAAACGGGGCCCAGCGTCAAGCCGGTGCGTTCGGCGCCGTCCCCCGAGGGACCGAACCGGACCGGCGAGATGCTCAACCTGCCCCGTTTTGCTGCACCTTGTGCGACGGCAGTTGCTGTTCAGCTACACAATCGCTGTTCTACGGTCACAGGGCCGTGGATACAGTGCTGAGGTAGTCACGCAGCGAAGTCATCAGGGTGCTCCGGCGTCACACCCGGTGCACCGAGGGCTAGGGGAGAACGGGGAGCTGCGCGTGCCAACTGCCATCGCCGTGACCAGTGCCGACATGGTGCTGCCGCCGCAGGACGACCGGACGCTGCCTGCCGTGGTGCTCAAGGACATCGACACCCGCCCGCTGGAACAGGCACTGACCGAAGTGCAGCTGCTGGTCGAACAGGCCGGGCACGTCATCGTCGTCTGCTCCCGGGCCACGCCCACCGCCGTCCAGCGGCGGCTGCACACCCTGCGCTCGCTGCTGGAGAGCGACCGCATCGCCCTGTTCACCCCGGACCTGCCGCCGCTGGGGCTGGCCGCCCTGGTCCGCCAGCTGCGCCAGCTGGCCTCCTGCGACCTCGGCCCCGGCGTCCTCGCCTCGGCCGGCCGGCTGCTCGTCCACTACATCCACTCCGGGGCCCTGCTCGCCTCGGTCGCCCGGCTCGACCGGGTCCCCGTGGACCTGAAGCAGCACGCCAGATCCTGGGTGCCCGGCAGCCAGTTCGCCGTCCTCGCCCACCCCCAGCCGCAACTGGTCCGCCTGGGACCGGAGACCAAGCTGGACGGGCCGGAGTTCGGCACCTGGATGCTGGTCGCCAAGGGCCAGCTCCAGTCCGACTGGGTGACCTCCACCCTCGCCCCGTCCTGGAACGTGCAGGGACTGCGCGAGACGCCGCTGCCCGCCGAGTCCCCGGGCTGGTGGGGCACCGGCAAGCTCATCGAGTTCTGCACGTATCTGCCCGACCTGTCCGTCCTCTACCAACTGGTCACGTCCGTCCGGCGCGGTGCCTGCCACTGGTGCGGCATCGAGGTCATCGGCGACCGCTGCGTCTTCTGCTCCGCCACGCCACCCGTTCCCGAAGGGCATCCGCTCGCCCAGCGGGCCTGAGCGCCCGTCCGCGACACCCACCGATTCCGCTCGACCGATATCCCCAATGAGGTTGTACGGTTCATGAACTCCCGTCAGCGCCGCGGCGTGATACTCCTGATCCTGTCGGTCCTGTGCGCCCTCGGCGCCTTCGCCGGCGTGCTCTCCGTCATCAGCGACGTGAAGTCCAAGGTCGGCCCCGAGGTCACCGCGTACCGGCTGAAATCCGATGTCCCGCCCTATACCGCGCTCAGCACGGGACAGTTCGAGAAAATCAAGATGCCCGAGCGCTGGCTGTCCGACAACGCGGTCACCGACCTCGGCGACATCGAGGGCAAGATCGCCGTCACCACCCTGCAGAAGGGCTCCCTGCTGCAGAGCGACATGATCGTGGATCAGCCCGCTCTGCAGCCCGGGCAGCAAGAGGTCGCCATCATGATCGATGCGGCGACCGGCGTCGCCGGCAAGATCACGCCGGGTTCGACGGTCAACGTGTACGCCACCTTCGACGGAGAGCGTGAGGGTGACCCCGCTCAGTCCAAGATCATCGTAACCAACGCCAAGGTCCTCGACGTCGGCAGGCTCACCCCGCTGAAGCCCGACGAGAACGACCGCGGCCGGCAGCCCACCGACGCCGTCCCGATCACCTTCGCGCTGTCCACCATCGACGCCCAGCGCATCACCTACGCCGAGTCGTTCGCCCAGCGGGTCCGGCTCGCCCTGGTCGCCCCCGGCAGCGACACCACCGTGCCCGACTCACAGCGGACGTACGAACTCGCGAAGGACAAGTGAGAGGCCCGCATGTCCACCAGGATCCTCCCGGCAGTCGGCGACGCGGACGCCATCCGGTCCATCACCACCCTGCTCAGCCAGCTCCCGGACGCCGAGCCGGTGGCCCCGGTGGTCGACTCCACGCAGCTCATCGACACCCTGGCGCGCCTGGCCGCCGAGTCCGTCGACGAGCTGCCCGAGGTCGTGGTGGTGCACGAACGGATCGGCCCCGTCCCGGCGCTGGAGCTGATCCGCGAGGTCGCCCTGCGGTTCCCCGCCGTCGGCGTCATCCTCGTCACCTCCGACGCCAGCCCCGGCCTCTTCCAGGCCGCCATGGACTACGGCGCCCGCGGCCTGGTGGCCCTGCCGCTGAGCTACGAGGAACTCGCCAGCCGCGTCCAGGCCGTCGCCCAGTGGTCCATCGGCGTACGGCGCCATCTGGGCACCGGGGGTGACGTCTTCACCGGCGTCGGCGGCACCGTCGTCACCGTCTGCGGCGCCAAGGGCGGGGTCGGCACCACCCTCACCGCCATCCAGCTCGCCCTCGCCGCGCAGGCGTCCGGCCGCGCCACCGCACTGGTCGACATGGACCTGCAGACCGGCGACATCGCGTCCTTCCTGGACGTGCAGTTCCGCCGCTCGGTCGTCGACCTCGCCGCGGTCAACGACATCTCCCCGCGGGTCCTCGCCGACGCCGTCTTCCGCCACGACACCGGCGTCGCCCTGCTGCTCGCCCCCGCCGAGGGCGAACGCGGCGAGGACGTCACCGACCGCGCCACCCGCCAGATCGTCAGCGCCCTGCGCTCCCGCTACGAGGTCGTGGTCATCGACTGCGGGGCCCAGCTCAGCGGCGCCGGGGCGGCCGCGGTGGAGATGGCCGACACCGCCCTGCTGGTCACCACCCCGGACGTGATCGCCGTGCGCGGTGCCAAGCGGGCGGTGCGCATGTGGGACCGGCTCCAGATCCGCAAGGCGGAGGAGACCACGATCGTCGTCAACCGTCACTCGCGGGCGACGGAGATCCAGCCGCCGCTGATCCAGAAGATCACCGGCACGGCGGTCGCCGCCACGACGATCCCCGCGCACTACAAGGAACTGCAGTCCGTCGTGGACGCCGGCCGCGTCCACGAACTCGAGGCCAAGAGCACGGTGAAGCAGGCCCTGTGGGGGCTGGCCGGTGAACTCGGCCTGGTCAAGAGCGTCGAGGGCGCCCCCAAGGCGGGCCGGTTGCGCGGCGACCGGGGAGCGGTCAGCTTCCGGCGCCGGAAGGAGGCAGGGGGATGAGAACACGGACCGGAACACGGCCCGTACCCGGGCACATACGGGACCGCGACCGGGGCCAGGTCACCGTCGAGTTCCTCGGCATGACACCGACCATACTGATCACGCTGGTGGTCCTGTGGCAGCTGGTACTCGTGGGATACACCTTCACCCTCGCGGGGAATGCTGCCGACGAGGCGGTACGGGCGGGCACGGCGACGGCGCCGGACGCACGCCAGGGCGCCTGCGAGGAAGCCGGGCTGGACAAGCTGCCCGACGCGTGGAAGGGGGCCGCGACGGTGAACTGCGCCACGGGGGACGGCATGGTCACCGCCGACGTGCAGCTGAACGTCCCCATTCTCTTCCCCGGCACCGCCGACTTCCCCTTCGAGGTGAACGGCCACGCCGGCGCGGTCGAGGAGGAGGTGGGCTGACATGCCGTACGACATGCCGTACGAGCGCCGCACCCGCCGGGACCGGGGGCAGGCCGCCCTCGAATACCTCGGCTTCATCCCGGTCCTCCTCATCGTCGCGATGGCCGCCGTACAGCTCGGCCTGATCGCCTACACCGCCCAGCAGGCCGGCACCGCCGCCCGCGCCGGGGCGCGCAGCGCCTCCCTCGACCAGGGCGCCGGGCCCGCCTGCGCCGACGCCGTCAGCAGCTGGCTGGCCGACGGCACCGACTGCGCCGAGGCGAGGGGCGGCGACGAGGTCACCGTCACGGCGACCGTCCAGATCCCCTCGATCGTGCCGGGCTGGGACTTCGACCCGGCCGTCAAGACCGCCACCATGCCCATCGACCACTGACCCGGCCAACGGGACCCGACCACGGACGCGAGGAGCACCGGCCGAGGACACCAGAGACCTCACCAGCAAGGACACGCGGAACGAAGAACGAGGAGCACGGGACTCATGAGCCTGCGGGCACGCATCAACTCCCCCGAGGAGAACGGCAGCCGGGGCGAGGACGGCCACCTGGTCGCCTCCTACCGCGCCAAGCTCCTCGAGGAGATCGACCTCGCGGAGATGAGTTCGCTGGCCGCCGCCGAGCGCCGGGTCCGGCTGGAGCGCGTCCTCGGGCACATCATCAGCCGCGAGGGCCCGGTCCTGTCGACCGTGGAGCGCTCCCAGCTGATCCGCCGGGTCGTCGACGAGGCCCTCGGCCTCGGCATCCTGGAGCCGCTCCTTGAGGACGCCTCCATCACCGAGATCATGGTCAACGGCCCCGACGCCATCTTCGTCGAGCGCGGCGGCCGGGTGGAGCAGCTGCCGCTGCGCTTCGCCTCCAACGAGCAGCTGATGCAGACCATCGAGCGCATCGTCTCCACCGTCAACCGGCGCGTGGACGAGTCCAACCCGATGGTCGACGCCCGCCTGCCCTCCGGCGAACGTGTCAACGTCATCATCCCGCCGCTCTCCCTGACCGGCGCCACCCTCACCATCCGCCGCTTCCCGCGCTCCTTCACCCTCCAGGAGCTGATCGGCCTCGGCTCGCTCGACGAGCACATGCTGCACCTGCTCTCCGGGCTGGTGCAGGCCCGGTTCAACGTGATCGTCTCCGGCGCCACCGGCACCGGCAAGACGACCCTCCTCAACGCCCTCTCCGGCCTGATCCCCGAGGGCGAACGCATCATCACCATCGAGGACTCCGCCGAACTCCAGCTCCAGCAGCCGCACGTCATCCGCCTGGAGTCCCGCCCGCCGAACGTCGAGGGCAAGGGCCGGGTCACCATCCGCGACCTGGTCCGCAACTCCCTGCGCATGCGGCCCGACCGCATCGTCGTCGGTGAGGTCCGCGGCGGCGAGTCCCTGGACATGCTCCAGGCCATGTCCACCGGCCACGACGGCTCGCTCGCCACCGTCCACGCCAACAGCGCCGAGGACGCGCTGATGCGCCTGCAGACCCTCGCCTCCATGTCGGACGTGGAGATCCCGTTCGTCGCCCTCCACGACCAGATCAACAGCGCCGTCGACGTCATCGTCCAGCTCACCCGCTTCGCCGACGGCGCCCGCCGCATCACCGAGATCGCCATCCTCGACAGCCACGGCGGCGAGCCCTACCGCCTGGCCACCGTCGCCCGCTTCAACGCCCAGCCCATGGCCGCCGACGGCCGCGTCCACGGCC
Organism: Streptomyces thermospinosisporus; assembly: GCF_039526425.1. Taxonomy (NCBI): domain Bacteria; kingdom Bacillati; phylum Actinomycetota; class Actinomycetes; order Kitasatosporales; family Streptomycetaceae; genus Streptomyces; species Streptomyces thermospinosisporus. The sequence goes on along the minus strand of NZ_BAAAIZ010000061.1, from coordinate 79,710 downwards.
GGTTCGAGTACTTCCCGCTCCCGCGCCGCACCGCCGACCGCCTCTACATGGCGAGCCAGCCCATTCCCCAGGCCTTCGGCGTCGCCCGGAGCGCCGACCAGCTCGCCACCCGAGAAGCCAGGTAGGACCACTCCCCATGGAACTGCAGAACCTGATCACGCTGACCACCGGCATCACCCTGCTGACCTGCGTCCTCGCGGTCGTCGGCGTGCACTCGTACGCCATGGGCAGGGCCCAGCGGCAGGCACTGGTGGACCGGCTCAGCGCCACCGGCCAGATACCGGTCGTCGGCCGCCGACGCCACTTCATGGCCCTGGACCGCCGGCTGCGCCGCACCAGGCTCGGGCGCAAACTCGAACTCCGCCTGGCGGCCACCGGCCTGGACGTCACCCCCGGCGAGTTCTTCGTCTACATGATGGCCACGGTCGCCGGCCTGTGGCTCATCGGCCAGGCCACCCTCGCCCCCTTCTTCGGCCCGCTCGCCGGACTCCTCGGCATCTGGGTGGCCCTGCAGTTCCTCAACTGGCAACGCCAGAAACGCATCGAGAAGTTCATCAACCAGCTCCCCGAACTCGCCCGCATCCTGGCCAACGCCACCCAGGCCGGCCTCGCCCTGCGCACCGCCATCGGCATGGCCGCCGAGGAGCTGGAGGCCCCCGCCGGCGAGGAACTCGCCAAGGTCGCCAACCAGCTCGCCGTCGGCGCCTCCATGGACGACGCCCTCGGCGAACTCGCCGACCGTCTGCCCTCCCGCGAACTGGTGGTCCTGGTCACCACACTCGTGCTGTCCAACCGGGCCGGCGGCCAGCTGGTCAGCGCCCTGCGCAACCTCACCGAGACCCTGGAGGAACGCAAGGAGACCCGGCGCGAGGTCCGCACCCAGCTCTCCCAGGTGAACATGACCTCCTACGCCGTCCCCGTCCTCGGCGTCGGCTCGCTCTTCCTGATGAACGGCGTCAAGGACGGCGCCCTGGAACGCATGACCGGCTCCCCGGTCGGCCAGGCCGCCGTCATCGTCGCCTTCGGCCTCTACGTGGTCGGTTTCGTCCTCATCCGCCGCCTGTCCCGCATCGACGTCTGAGGAGGCAGCAATCATGGGTCTGCTGCTCGCGCTGCTGATGGGCCTCGGCGTCTGGGGCATCTTCGCCGGCATCCGCATGTACCGCGCCGAGGCCAAACTCCCCGGCGACCTGGCCCTCGCCCTGGAGGTCGGCTCCACCCGCACCGGCGCGGTCGACTCCCTCGTCGACCGCCTCGGCATGCGCTACGCCCCCGCCGTGCTGCGCCTGATGGGCCCCAAGCGGGTCGCCAAGTACCGCCGCAAGATCGACCTGGCCGGCAACCCCGGCGGCCTGACCATCGACCGTTACGCCGCCCGCCGCGCCGTCTACGGCTTCCTCGGCGGCGTCGGCTTCCTGGTCTTCCTGATGCGCGGCCAGCTGTTCGTGGCGCTGCTGCTGCTCGCCTTCGGCGCGTTCTGGACCGAGGTCGGCATCTGGTCGGCGATCCGCGTCCGCAAGGACGTCATCGAACGCACCCTGCCGGACTTCCTCGACGTCCTCGCGGTCGTGGTCAGCGCCGGCCTCGGCTTCCGCCAGGCCCTGGACCGGGTGGCCTCCAAGTACGAGGGCCCCTGGGCCGACGAACTGCGCATCACCCTGCGCCAGATGGACCTCGGCATGAGCCGCCGGCAGGCCTTCGCCGAACTGCGGCGGCGCAACGACAGCGAACAGGTCGCCATGTTCGTGACAGCACTGCAGCAGGGCGAGGAACTGGGCGCGCCCATCGTGGACACGCTCGTCGCCCTCGCCAAGGACATGCGCCGCACCGATGCCCAGAACGCCCGCCGCAAGGCGGCACGGGCGGTGCCCAAGGCCACCATGATGATCACCACGTTCATGGTCCCGGCCACGATGATCCTGCTCGGCGCCGGCCTGATCCTCGGCTCCGGCACCGACTTCGGCTCCATCACAGGGGAGTAGACGGGGGAGGGGTGACATGACGACGAGGGAAGAGAAGGGCACGTCCACGACGGGCACGGGGCTGCTGCGCCGCCGTGCGCGTCCGCCGGAGATCACCACACCCCCGGCGGGCACGGTCCTCCCGCCCCACGTCCGCACGGGCGCCCCCGACATCCCGGTCACCACGGTCACGCCGGCGCTGCCGCCGGGGTGGGAGCCGGTGGGGGGTGCGCGGGGCGCCCGTGAGCAGTCCTCGACGGTGCCGCCGCAGCCTTCCGCGCCCGCTGGAGAGAGCGGCAAGGGCGAGGCGGGCGGCGACGCACGAGGAGACGGTGGCGCGCGCGGAGACGGCGGCGCGCGCGGAGACGGCGGCGCGCGCGGAGACGGCGGCGCGCCCGCACCCGCCCCTGCCTCGGCACCCGCCCCTGCCCATGCCCCTGCACCCGCACCGGCCTCTGCGCCCGCCCCTGCTCCTGGGCCCGCGTCTCCTGCTGCGCCCGGGCAGGGACAGCCGCCCGCCGGTCAGATGCAGCCCGCGCAGTCGGCGGCCCGGCCCGGCGCACCCGACGTGGACATTCAGGTCAACGCCCTCCAGGCCCTGTGCCGGCAGGTCTTCGGCTTCCGCCTGGCGATGATCGCCCTGGCCGCCCCCTCGGCCCTTCTCAACGCCGGTCCGGGCTGGGGCACTTACCTGGTGGCCATCGCGGTGGTGCTCACCTTCATGGCGTCCTACGTCCTCTTCCGCGACTGGGAACGCTTCGGCCCCCTTCTCCTGCGCCATCCCGTCCTGCTCGCCGCGGACACCCTCTTCGGCGCCCTGCTGCTCGTCTCCGCGGGCCCCGACACCACCCTCGCCTACGTGAGCGTCTGCACACCGCTGCTCGCCGGCCTGGTCTACGGCTGGCGCGGCGCCGCGCTCTTCGCCTCCCTCCAGGGCCTGATCCTGCTCCTCGTCTACGCCACCGTGGAGGACTCCAGCGGCGGCCCGGCGGAGACGCTGCTCCTCCCCGGCCTCTGTGTCGTCGCGGGCGCGGTCGGCTCCAGCCTGCGCAACCTGATGCTGCACTTCGGCGAGGCGACCCGTGCCCTCACCACGGTCCAGGCACGCCTGGCGGTGACCGAGGCGGTCAGCGCCGAACGCGCCCGCCTGGCACGGGAGATGCACGACTCCGTGGCCAAGACGCTGCACGGCGTGGCCCTGGCTGCGGACGGCCTGGCCGGCAGCGCCGGCTCGGACCGGATGGACCCGGTCCTGATCCGGGAGCAGGCCGAACTGGTCGCCCGCTCGGCCCGCCGCGCCGCCGCCGAGTCCCGCGAACTCCTCGCCGACCTGCGCCGCGAGTCCGACCCGACCCAGGGCACGGACGTCCACGTGGAACTGGCCGCCCGCACGCGCGACTTCGCCAAGCGCACCGGCCTCGCGGTCACCTACCGCCCCACGGGGCAGCACAGCGTCCCGCCGGTCCCGCCCGCGGTGGCCCGCCAGCTCCTCACCATCGCCTCCGAGGCCATGGAGAACGCCCACCGCCACGCCGAACCGACCAAGGTCGAGATCCAGGCCGGCGTCCACGGTGACCTGCTCCGCATCAGCATCTACGACGACGGCCGCGGCCTCCCGCCCGGCACCGATCTCGAGCAGCTTCGCCGGGCCGGCCACTTCGGCCTCCTCGGCATGGTCGAACGGGCCGCCTCTGTGGGCGCCCGCATCCGCATCGGCCGCGGTTCGCACCCCTGCGGCACGGAGGTCCGCCTGGACCTGCCGCTGGCGGCGCTGACCACCACCCAGGTTCCGGCACACGCGCCGGTGCCGGCCGCCCAGCCGCACGGGGAGGCCCAGCCCCGATGAAGACGTCCCCCACGCCCGGAGAGGAGGCCGCCCCCATGCAGCCACCGCCGAACCCGTTCGAGAACGTTCCGACCCCCGCGCCGCTGCGGGTGGTCGTGGCCGACGACAACCCGGTGGTCCGCGCCGGCCTGTCCGCACTGCTCTCCGGGCGCGACGACATCACGGTCGTGGCGGAGGTCGCCGACGGACGGCAGGCCTACGACGCGGCGCGCGAGCACCAGCCGGACGTCATCCTGCTGGACGTCCGCATGCCGGGAGTGGACGGCCTCTCGGCCCTCCCGTACCTGGTGGAGCTGGCACCCGTGATGATGCTGACCTACAGCAGGGAGTCGGAGATCGTCCAGGAGGCCCTGCGCCGGGGCGCGGGCGGCTACCTGGTTTACGGCGAGTTCACGGCGGACCAACTGGTCTCCGCAGTACGGGACATCAAGGAAGGCAGACCCCACTTCACGCCGACTGCCGCCGGGGCATTGCTGGCGCAACTGCGCGAGGGGGGCAATGGGGGCGCACCCCTGCCGGATGGCCTCGGCGCCACAACCGATGACCCGCGCATGAGTTCACCGAATGCGGGACTCTCGCATATCCCTCAATCACCTGCTTCGCCAGAAAACCTTTCGCAAGTGCAACCGGCTGTGGCACAGTCGACGTCTAGGTGGACAGGCGGCCTTCCGGCCGCTCCCGACAGGTCGAGGTTCCAACTGAGCGCGAGGGAGGCGGAGATCATGGACCTCATCGCATCCGGGATGAACAACCAGCAGATCGCCGCCACCTGCTTCATCAGCGAGAAGACGGTCAAGAACCACATCAACCGCATCTTCGCCAAGCTCCACAGCACCAGCCGTGCGGAGGCCGCGGCGAAGTGGCTCGGTACGGCACCGGGTTCGGGCCGAGGGGTGGGCTGACGACCATGCAGATGAGGAACTGGGCCCGTGATTGGGCCCGCGATTGGGCCCTGGGACCCTCTGGCGGGCGGGGTGTCCGGCCGTACGTTTCTGGTGTCGAAAGCGGCACCGCGATGAAGACGACGGCGGCCGCAACATCAGCGTCAGCCGGAGGGGAACACCATGAGCAACTGGATCAACACGACGGTCGCGTACCTCCAGACCCGCGCCGCCCGCAACGACAAGGGCCAGACCGCGGTGGAGTACCTGGGCATCATCGCGGTGGTCGTGGCGATCGTGCTGGCGATCACGGGGACGGACATCGGGCAGTCGATCTACGACGCCATTGTCGACAAGGTCGACGAGGTCACCGGCGGCTGATGCCTCGCAGGTACGGCGACGCAGGGCAGGCTTTCCCCATCTACATCACGGTGGTGGGGGGCCTGCTCTTCCTCGCGTTCGCATACTTGGCGGTCGGCCAGGCCGCGGCGAATAGGAACGAAGCGCAGACTGCCGCAGATGCGGCGGCCCTTGCTGCAGCGCAGGACCGGCGTGACCAGCTCACCGGTGCCTGGTTGAAGAATCTTCTCGACCCCACCAAGTGGCAGGACATTTTCGACGGCAAAGCGCAGGGGCTGGGACAGTCCTGCTGGCGAGCGGACCAGCTCGCGGCGCAGAACGACGCGACCGTTCTCAGTTGCGTGCCGGAAGGCTTCCTGGGCTACACGGTCGAGGTCGAGACGAAGGACACCGTGGGCGACTCCATCGTGCCCGGCACGGAGAACAAAAAGTCGCAGGAATCCGCCACTGCGGTGATCGAGCCCCGCTGCACGTTCAACCTCCTGGGTTGGGAGGAAGGGGGCGACACACTGCCTCTGCTCAACTGTAAGGACCGGCAGTGGAAGCTCGACCCGAAGGATCCCAAGGATCTGTTGCCCAAGCCCGAGGACCTGTTCGACGTCCACCTGGCCGACTGAGAAGCGAACGACGAGTGAAGGAAGCAAGCATGAGCATGCGGCTCACTACGAAGGCCCGCAGGGGGATGGTCGTGCTGACCGCTGTGGCCGGACTGACCCTGGGCATGGCTGGCTGCGGTGGAGGGGGAGACGAGGACAAGAAGCCCGAGTCCTCCAGCTCAGCCTCCAAGGACGCCGGTAAGAGTCCTCAGGAGGGGCAGGACGAGGTCCTGGCGGAGCTCAAGGGTGAAGACGGCTTGATGCTCAAGATCACCTCTGCCACCAGGGATGCTGGTGGTTTCGTCACGGTGAGCGGGGAGCTAAAGAATGACGGCTCCGAGTCAGCGCGCGTCTCGGTGCGTACAGCCGGAAACGAGACGGAGATCATCAAACACGGGTCCTCACTTGGGGGCGCCACGCTCGTCGACTCGAAGAGCAAGAAGCGCTACTACGTCCTGCGCGACACTGATGGCCGCCCGCTGACGACCACTGATATGCCGCGCCTCAAGGCCGGTGCGTCAATCCCTGTGTTCATGCAGTTCCCTGCACCCCCGGAGGACACGACCGAGGTCTCCTTCCAGCTGCCCACGTTCGCCAGCGCCACCATCCAGATCTCTGGGTGAGGCCGGCCATGACACGTAACTACACACACCCCACGCCATCGCGGCTGGCCCTGACCCTGACCGCGACGACCTTCCTGATCGCCACGAGTGTCTACGGCGCGACGGTCGCTGTTGCCGCCGACGGCCCCAGCGTCCCCCCGGGCACCGAGGCCAAGCCCTCCGCTCCCGTGGAGGTGGACGCCAACGATCCGGACCTCAAGCTCCCCGACGGCGCCACGCTCGCCGAGCCCAAGGTTCTCGACATCAAGCAGGTTGTCGAAGACCAAAGCGGTGACGAGCGCCGTGAGGACACCAACTCGGACGTGAAGTTCGCCCTCCAGGCGGAGGTGCTGTTCGGCAAGGACAGCGCCAAGCTCAGCGCCAAGGCCAAGTCCCGGATCGCGGAGATCGCCGAGGAGATCAAGGCGCAGAACGCGACGAAGGTCCGTGTCTTCGGCTTCACGGACAACTTGGGTTCCTCCGCGCACGGCGACGTGCTGTCCCGCAAGCGGGCGAACGCTGTGCACGGTGTCCTGGAGGACGAGCTGCACGACTCCGACATCACGTACGAGGTACGCGGCTACGGCGAGCAGTACCCGATCGCCGACAACTCCACCGAGGCCGGTCGGAAGAAGAACCGCCGGGTGGAGGTCTCCTTCCCGCGCGTCGAGAACTGACGAGGGAGCATCGGGCCGCTCGCAGTCCCGCACAGGCGGGGGCGAGCGGCCCGGGCTCACAGCAGGTGGTCCGCCTTGCCTGCCTTGATCTCGAGGATGAGGGCACGCAGGGCATCCCGGCTGTCCTTGAGGGGCGTGTCTTCCTGCCCGGCGACGGCGATGTAGGCGTTGCCGTCTTCGTCGGTGCCTATGCGGAAGCAGTTGGCGCCCTCGGCGCAGTACGGCTCTTCCCAGGTGATGTCTGGCATCGGCACTCCTCAGAAGTCGCTGGCGATGCTGCGGATGAAGTCACGTGAGTCCGCCGCCGAGAGCGACGCGCCCTCCATCCAGTCCAGGTGAGCGCGGTACTTGTCCAGCTGCGACTGCCCGTGCAGGAACTCGGGACCGTGAGCCGAGTCCAGTTCCACGGTGTCGAGCTGGGGCACCACGGCCTCCGCGTACGTCACGGCCTGCCCGGCCCCGGGGAAGGCGCCGGCGCTGAACGGGATGACGCGCACATCGATGTTGTCCCGCTCGGACAGTTCGCAGAGGTGGTCGAGCTGTGTCCGCATGACCTTACGCCCGCCGAACTCGACGCGCAGCGCCGCCTCGTGGACGTATCCCACGTAGGTGATCGGATCCTCCCGGTGGAGCACCTGCTGGCGCTGCATGCGGTGGGCGACGCGCAGTTCGATCTCGGCGGGTGACAGGGGCGGCAGCGCGGCGGCGAACAGCGTGCGGGCGTAGGCGTCGTTCTGCAGGAGACCCGGTACGTGCATGGCCAGGCCCGCGCGCACCGCCTTGGCGTTCCACTCCAGCTCCGCGATGTCCAGGAGCCCGGCGGGCAGTTGCCCGCGGTACACCTCCCACCAGCCGCGCGTCCGGTCACTGGCCATCTGCACCAGGGCGTCTACGTACGCCTCGTCGCGGCAGTCGTAGTTGCAGGCGAGAGTGCGCAGGCGTTCGGGAGTGACGGTCCGCACGCCCGCCTCAATGTTGGAGATCTTCGTCCGGTCGATGCCGAGCAGGCCGGCGGCGTACTCCGTGGACACCTCTGCTGCGAGACGCATCTTGCGTAGCTCGGCGCCCAGTCGCTTCTGGCGCTCGGTGGGTGTTGCCCTCGGCGGCATGTGTCACTTCCTCCCGGTAGCGGCGTCAGTCTGCCCCCTTGCGGGGGCAGGGTCCACCCACACGAGTGGCAATTGCTCGGATCGAGTGGCACTTTGCCACCCTTTCCTCTACCGTCCGTGACAGGTCGACCACTACAACGCTTGACCGGAAGTGCATCGCGCGGCCCGCCCGCACTCTTCTGCCCTGGGAGGGGTGGAGCCCGCGTCAGGGAGACAAGCCACCGGTCCGAACCGTCAACCACTCAACCCCCCTTCACTGAACGGAATTCGTCATGCCTGCCTCCGGCTCCCTCTGTCCGATCGCCGCCCCCGACGACCCTGGCGGCCCGGCATCCACCCCACCGTCCCCCGAATCCCTCTCCTACAGCCTCACCCTCCCCGCGGCCCCGCACAGCCCGTCGATCGCCCGTACCGCGACCCGCGCGATCCTCAAGGCGCACGGTCTGGAGGAGATGACGGACGCCGCGATCCAAGTGGTCGGCGAACTCACCGCCTGTGCCTACCGGTTAGCGCCCTTCACCAACGCGTACCTCTCCCTCCGCTACCGGGACGACACCCTGCGCGTGATCCTCTACGACACGCACCCACGTCACACCCACCCCCGCCTGGCCGCCGCCTGCGACACTCGCCGCCGAGCGGCGCTCCGGCTGCTCGCCTGCGTGGTGAAGGCCTGCTCCGGCGACTGGGGTTTCGGCGACGCGAGAGAACCGGGCGGCGGCACCCGTATGTGGGCGGTCCTCCCCAGGGGTACAAGCCGTACGTACGTTGCCGTCCATCCCTGAACCCGCCCGGCGGACAAGCGGAACGACTCCACCTGCTTGGGCTTTTCGTGGTTGTTCCGATCAGGACGTGATCAGAATGCGCCAGTACGACGTGACGGTGGACGCGGGCGGCTGCTGGCACCCGATCGGCTCGGTACCGCTCACCCCGGACGACTGGGCCCGCCACTTCGGTCCGTTCCGCGCCGAGTTCGTCGCCGCCCGGCGGCGCCACGACCCGGACGGCGTCCTCACGCCCGGCCGGCGCATCTTCTGACCTCCGCGACTCTCCGCGACCTTCCGCTTCCCGGCCCGGATTTGGGCTCGCCATTGGGCCCACGGGCCCATGCCCTCCCGGGAGTCCCTCCCTACGCTCGCCAGATGCGCGGCTGCGAAGGCTGCGCGCAAGCACGGAACTTGACGGTCCGAGGGGGGAGTCGGCATGGCGTCGGTCGGGGGAGCGAGCGGGGCCGGCGGGAGCGGCGGCATAGCGGCGGGCGGTGCGTCGGTGCCGCCCTCCGGATCCTCCGGGGCCTTCGGACGCCGGTCCGCCCTGCCCAGGCCGCTCCTCTTCGCCCTCGTCCTCGTCCACACCCTCTTCGCGGTCACCGTCCTCGGCGGCATCGGCCTGCTGCTGACCGCGAGTTCGTACGACGCGGTCGACGGCAACCTGCTCGCCCAGATCGCGTACGCCGCCGCCCCCGGCACCCTCGGCTGGTGGCTGGCGCGCCGTACGCGGCGCAACGGCGGCCCGCGGGCCTGGGCGGCGCTGCTCGCCGTTCAGGGGTGGCTGATCTTCGGGGCGATCTCCAACATCGCGGACGGATCGACCCGGGGCGCCATGCAGTTGCTCCTGCCGATCCTGATCGTCTACTTCCTCACCCGGCGGGAGAGCCGCGACTGGTACCGCCTCCCGGAGGGCTCCCGCCCGCCGTACCGTCCCTTCTCCCTGGCCCGGATGATCCGCTGGCGCCGGGACGAGGGGCAGACGGCCGTGGAGTACGCGGGCCTGATCGCGGTCGTCGCCGCCATCATCGCCGCGCTGGTCCTCAGCGGACTCGGCACGCAGATCCTCACCGGCATCCAGTCGCAGATCTGCAAGGTCACCGGGGCTGCCTGCCCCGGCCCGGAGGGCGGCGACGGCACGGTCACCGCCGAAGACGGCAACGGCGGCGACACCGGCAACGGCAACGGCACCGGGGACGGAAACGGTAACGGCGACGGTGACGGGAACGGCACCGGGGACGGCCGCGGTGGCGACACCGGAGGGAACGGTGACACCGGCGGCGGAACCGGTGGGACCGGCGGTGACACAGGCGGTACCGGAGGAAACGGCGGTACCGGTGGTACCGGTGGTACCGGTGGTAATGGCGGTACCGGAAACACCGGCGGCAACACCGGCGACGGCCGCACGGGCGGCGACAACGGCGGCACGGGCACCGGCGACAACGGCACCGGCGACGGAAACGGAAAAGGCACCGGCGACGACGGCGCCCCCGGCGCCGACCCGAACCTCGCCGACCCCGTGTCGGACGAGGAGGAGATCGACGAGCCGCCGTACGAGGATCCCACCCAGGACGGGGACGGCGGCGACTCCGAGGGCGACGACGAGGGCTGCTTCTCCGGCTTCGGCGCCTTCTTCAGCTGCGCCGGCGACCAGATCAAGCAGGTCGGCGAGGGCATCTTCGTCGACGGCATCTGGGGCGACATCACCGGCGCCTGGGACGTCGTCACCAACCCGATCGACACCCTCAAGGGTCTGGCGGACTACGGCAGTTCGCTCGGCGAGGAGTGGTGGAACAACACCGCCGACGCCCGCGAGAAGTGGGACAAGGGCGACTACTTCGGTGCGATCTGGGACTGGGGCGGCGCCTCGCTGAGCACCGGCGGCACGGTCCTGTACGACATGTTCATCGGCGACGACGTCGCCGACCAGTGGAACAAGGGCAACAAGACCCGGGCCGTCTCCACCGTCATCTGGAACGTCGGCTCCCTGTTCATCCCCGGCTACGGCGAGGCCAAGATCGCCGAGAAGATCGGCAGCCTCGGCCGGCTGACCCGCGTCATCGACGACGCCGCCGATGCGGCGGAGGACGCGCGCCGCGCCGCCAAGGCCGGTGACATGGACGCCCTGGAGGACGCGGCACGCCGCGCCGACGAGGCCGCCGACGAGGCGGAGGACGCGGCCCGCAAGACCGGCTGCACCATCGCCGCCCCGCACCGGGGGATCCCGTACGGCGACGGCGCACCCGGCACCACCCCTGGCACCGGGCTGAACCCGGGCCGGACGGAGGTACTCGCCGCCGCGCAGGCCGGCCCGGCGTACGTCGTCCGTGCCGAGGAGGGCTGTGACCCGGAGGCCAAGAAGCAGGCTGAGGAGGCACGCAAGAAGGAGCGCGAGGCCTACCTGGCGCGCAAGCGCGCCGAGGAGCCGCAGCGGGCCAAGGAGGCGCTGAAGGCCAAGAAGAAGTGGCCGGACCCGGAGCGCAACGACACCAGCGACCCGCGCAACTACAATCCGCCGGACTGGGCGGACGACCTGCGCAGCCGCACCTACGGCGACGCGGACAACGGCGACGGCTTCTGGGCCAGCCGCGACCGCAACCCCAAGCCGAACTGGAAGAACGAGTCCTGGCTGCGCTACCAGGAGCAGGTCACCGGGACCAAGCGCGGATACGAGTACGTCGTCCCGCACCCGGACCCGGACGTGCCGGACGTCGAGTTCGACGGCTGGGACTCCTCGCGCCAGACCTACCTGGAGGCCAAGAACGGCTATGACAGCTACCTGACCGCCGACCGCACCGAACTCACCGCGTCCGGCCGGGAGAACCTGCTCAAGGAGGCACGCCGTCAGGTCGAGGCGGCCCGGGGCAAGTCCGTCGAGTGGCACTTCTCCAATCGGGAGGTCGCCGACGCGGCCCGGGACGCCTTCGAGGACGCGGGCCTGGACATCGAGGTCGTCCACACCCCGGCCAAGCCGGTCGCCGGCGACCGCAGGCCCGAGCAGTTCGACTGACGGGCGTCCGGCCGCGACCCGGGCGTCCGCCCACGGCCGGACGCGCCGCGCCGGGCGGCCTATGGTGACGTAATGACGTGGTGACGTGGTCATGTGGTGACGCGGTGATGTACCGGCCGCCACGACAGACTTCCTGCGAGCACGAGGAAGGGGCAGTACCGAGATGCGACGAGTGGTGCGGGGCTTCTGGGGTCCCCGGCAGGAGCCGGCGGAGGCGCTCGCCGCGCGCTGGAGCACGACGCTGACGCGCTTCGCCGAGCTGCTTCCCGACGCCGTGCAGAAGACGGCGGACGACGGCAGCCGGACCTGGCGGACGACCGAATCCACCCCCGTCCGCCCGGACGAGAAGTCGCTCCTCGAGGCCCTCCGCGCGGCCCAGGCCGCCGACGACTGGTCCGCCGCCGACGGCACGTCGCTGCGGCTGCTCGCCGCCGACCCGGCACCCGGCTGGAAGCTGGAGATCGCCGCCCTGGCCGGCGGCACCCCGCAGTACCTGCTCCAGTCCCTGGTGGCCACGATCGTCGCCCCCGACGAGGCCCGTCTGCCCGACGCCGAGCTCCTCACCGCCGTCGCCGAGACCTGGCACCCCGACTACGGCGACGTGAGCGACCGCGCCGTGACGGCGGCGCTGAAGAAGGAGGCGGGCTTCAAGATCGGCACACCGTCGGTCGGCTGGGTGGGATACCTGTCCCCGGGGCGGGCGAGCCGGATCCCCGGCGGTCTGGCGGACGCGACCCGCCGGCTGACCGAGCCGGAGGGCGGCGCCCTCCTGACGATCGCCCAGCCCGGCGACACCGCACCGGTCGTCAGCGCCTACAACGCGCTGAAGGCGGCCGGCGCCCTGGACCCCCTGCCGCAGCCCATGGACAGGCCCACCCTGTGAGCACCGGCCAACCGTTCGATCTGCAGGCGGCCCTCGAGGCTCTCGACGCCGCCCTGTCCGCCCCCGTCCCCGCCTCCGGCCCGGTCACCCCGGAGAGCGACCCGGCGACGGGGGAGTGGGCGGGCACCCGGGGCGAGGGCTTCCGGCTCCTCCCGCTCTGGCAGGGCCCCTGGCTGACCGGCGTCTACGGCGCGGACTGGAACGCGGCCGAGGAGCAGGCCGAGTCCCATCTGACCGACCTGACGGCGGTACTGGACGACCGCTGGGGCCCGCACCGCACCGTGTCCATGCGCGTGCCCCTCTTCCGGACCCGCACCGGCCCCGACCCGCACCCGCCGCTGCCCGAGCCGTTCCGGACCCTCGCCGCGATGGACTACTTCGGCGACCTGAGCGTCTGGGGTCCCCTGCACCCGCCCGGAGCCTCCGACGACGCTCCCCGCTGGCTGTCCCTCTCCCTCAACCAGCCGGACGGCGACGCCCCCATGGTCCTGACGGCCCTGGTCACCACGCATCCGGTCGAGGAACTCCCCGAACTCCCCGAACTCCCCGAACTCCCCGACACTTCAGCGCCGTGAGCCGAGTACCGGGCCCGCCCTAGTCGGACCCGGAGGAGCCTGATGACCCGGAGGAGCCTGACGACGCCGAGGGGCCAGACGACGCCGAGGAGCCTGCCGACCCGGAGGAGTCTGCCGACCCGGAGGTCCCGGCGCTGCGGGCCGGGCCGGTGGGTCCGGAAGCCCCGCCGGACTCCGTGTCGACCTCCACCTGAGCGCCCGCGGTCAGTCCCCAGCCCGCCATCGCCCCGGCCTCCGCCTCCAGGACGTGCCGCGCCCGCACCCTCGGCAGGCCCAGCCGCCCGGGCCGCATCGTCCTTACGGCGATCACCCGGAGCCGCCGGTCGAGATAGGCGACGTCGATGGGGATCCGCATCCGGAAGGTGTGCACGCTGTTGGCCGGAGTCAGCAGCAGGGCCCCCTCCACCGCGTCCCGGCCCAGCAGCCCCTTGGTCCGCGCCCGGTACGAGGAGGCGATCTCCAGCGGGACCCGCCGCGCCTCACCGCCCTCCGGCTTCACGACCAGCACGCCGAACCCGTCCCGCCAGCGCCCCACGGCACCCTCCTCCACCGCAACCCTGTGAACGACCAGGCCCTACCCTGCCGCCTCGGCCGCCCGACGCAACCGTTCCCGCTCAACTCCTCCCGCCGGCGCCCGTTTTCGCCCCGCAACGCTCCGTGTCCGGCCACTCTGATCCCATGTGTGCCATATGGGTGGCAATGCACCATGCGTACCAGTCGTCCCAGGAGTTTCCGCATCGTTATGGTTCCCGGCTCGCCTTCGCGACCCTCGTCCCCGTAGGTTCAGACCAAGGAAATTCGCGTCAGCAAAGCTGCGCGGGGGGTGGTACCGCGCAGTGGAGGGGCTGCGCGGTGCTCGCCCGAGTCAAGCGCATGCGCCGCGCCCGGGTCACCCATCGGAGGGACGGCCGGAAGAGTTGTCGCGATCGGTGCCTCGCGCCGTCACTTCCTTCACGGCATCCCCTCAATACCCGGTTTTCCGCTGTTTTCCGGCTGATTTCGGCCAGGGAAAGGTGATGAACGACGCCCTCCGAGGGCATCGCGGCGTCGCCGGCTGATTTCGGAGGGTAGTTATACGGCGTCAATGTGCACGGCATCCCTTACGAAGGGTTATGGTGGAAACCCCCCCTCGGGCCGGTCCGTCTCCCCCCCACGGACCGGCCCGTTTTTCTTGCCCCCGCGTTTCCCCCGTGCCTTCGCTTCCGCTCCCGCCGGGCCAGGGCCGCTTCTCGCCCCTGGACGCGTCCGCCGGCGTGCGCCCGGCGCTCTCCGCCTGGACAGCCTCCCGGATCCGCCTCCCGTGGCTCGGGACACCCCCAGGCACCCCCAGGCACCCCCAGACAGTCCAGCGGGCCGCGTACCGGCGCAATACCCCGGCAGCCCCCGCAGCCGTGACATTCGCCCCTACCCCGGAGGTTGGGGACCCCGGCATTCGCGGGGGTAGGCTTCCGCTCCGGGGACCGCCACACGGACAGGGTCCGACCGCACCCGCACCGGGTCGCAGGCCGCGCAGCGCGGCCGAGGCCACGCCTGTCCGATCCGTACGGAGGGGCTGACGATCACGTGAACCTGCGCGACAAGCTGCGCGGCCTGCTGGTCAGGCTGTACGCGCGCCGGGTGGAAGGCCACCTGGACCACGCTCAGGTGCCCAAGCACATCGGCGTCATCATGGACGGCAACCGACGCTGGGCGAAGGCGGCGGGGTCCACCACCGCGCAGGGCCACCGGGCCGGCGCGGACAAGATCGAGGAGTTCCTCGGCTGGTGCAGTGAGACGGACGTCGAGGTCGTCACCCTGTGGCTGCTGTCGACGGACAACTTCGACCGGCCCAAGGAGGAACTGGTCCCGCTCCTCGGCATCATCGAGGACGTGGTGCGCTCCCTCGCCGCCGACGGCCGCTGGCGGGTCCACCATGTCGGCACCCTCGACCTGCTGCCCGCCGGGATGCAGCGCACCCTCAAGGAGGCCGAGGACGCCACCGCCGAGGTCAACGGCATAACGGTCAATGTCGCCATCGGCTACGGCGGACGGCAGGAGATCGCCGACGCGGTGCGCTCGATGCTGCTGGACGCCCATGCGAAGGGCATGTCCATGGAGGAGCTCGCCGAGGCCGTCGACATCGACATGATCGGACGTCACCTCTACACCCGCGAGCAGCCCGACCCCGACCTGGTCATCCGCACCAGCGGCGAGCAGCGGCTGTCCGGATTCATGCTCTGGCAGACCGCCCATTCGGAGTACTACTTCTGCGAGGTCTTCTGGCCGGCCTTCCGCAAGGTGGACTTCCTGCGCGCCCTGCGCGACTACGCGGCCCGCCACCGGCGTTACGGCGGCTGACGCAGGATTTCCGCCTCCCGGGCGCTGACCGGCGCACTTACGGCGCACTCCCAGGGCACCGACCGGCGCACCGGCCCCGGCACCTCCCCCGTACCTCACCCGGAGTTCACCTGCGCGCCATGACGCGGCGTTGCATGGCAGCGCTTGTTCGAGGGCATAAGCCAGACAGGTCGACACCCGAACCACGGGTGTCGGATCTCAGCGGGCGGCGCGGGTGCCGTCCGCCCGGGAGGCCCTTTTGCACCAGCCCGACCGAGCGGTCACGGCACGGAAAAAGCAGCGGAGGGCCGGTTCCCGGCCACCGCTGGTGCGGGGCGGCCGGCAACCGGCCTGGACCTCGGCTCCCTCCCGGCCCAGCCTCCGCTCCGTCGCTCCCCGACCTCATCCGAGGGGGTACGTCCTTCCGTGGTGACCAGCGCACAGCGCCACAAGCCAGACCGGCGCACCTATGTTCTCGACACCAGCGTCCTGCTGGCCGACCCCAACGCCCTGACCCGCTTCGACGAGCACGAGGTCGTGCTCCCGGTCGTCGTGGTGACGGAGCTGGAGGCCAAGCGGCACCATCCCGAACTCGGCTACTTCGCCCGGCAGGCCCTGCGCCTGCTCGACGACTACCGGGTGCGGCACGGCCGGCTGGACACCCCCATCCAGATCGGGGACCTCGGCGGGACCGTGCGTGTCGAGCTCAACCACTCGGACCCCAGCGTGCTGCCCAGCGGCTACCGGCTGGGGGACAACGACTCCCGCATCCTCGCCGTCGCCCGCAATCTGCAGGCCGAGGGGTACGACGTCACGGTCGTGTCGAAGGATCTCCCGCTGCGGATCAAGGCGTCCTCCGTGGGGCTCGTCGCCGAGGAGTACCGGGCGGAGCTCGCCATCACGGACTCCTCCGGCTGGACCGGAATGTCCGAAGTGACCCTGCCCGGTGAGCAGGTGGACATCCTCTTCGAGGAGGGGCACGTCTACGTGCCGGAGGTCGCCGACCTGCCCGTGCACACCGGGCTGAGGATCCACTCCGAGCGCGGCAAGGCGCTCGGCCGGGTCACCGCCGAGGGCAATGTCCGTCTGGTGCGCGGCGACCGGGACGCCTTCGGCATCAAGGGCCGCAGCGCCGAACAGCGGATCGCGCTCGACCTGCTGCTCGACCCGGACGTCGGCATCGTCTCGATGGGCGGCCGGGCCGGCACCGGCAAGTCGGCGCTGGCGCTGTGCGCGGGCCTGGAGGCGGTCCTGGAGCGCCGTCAGCACCAGAAGGTGATGGTCTTCCGCCCGCTGTACGCGGTGGGCGGGCAGGAGCTGGGCTATCTGCCCGGCACCGAGGCCGAGAAGATGAGCCCCTGGGCGCAGGCCGTCTTCGACACGCTCTCGGCGGTCACCAGCCGGGAGGTCATCGAGGAGGTCACCTCGCGCGGCATGCTGGAGGTGCTGCCGCTGACGCACATCCGGGGCCGCTCGCTGCACGACGCCTTCGTGATCGTGGACGAGGCGCAGTCGCTGGAGCGAAACGTTCTGCTGACCGTGCTGTCCCGGATCGGGGCCAATTCACGGGTGGTGCTCACCCACGACGTCGCCCAGCGGGACAATCTCCGGGTCGGCCGGTACGACGGCGTTGTCGCGGTTGTCGAGAAACTCAAGGGGCATCCGCTTTTCGCCCATGTGACCCTGACCCGTTCCGAGAGGTCCCAGATCGCGGCCCTTGTGACCGAAATGCTGGAGGACGGGCAGGTCTGACCCTCATCTCCTGATCCGTACCAACAAGGTGCGGTTACGCAGTAGTTGGCGCCGTCCGGAAAGGCGTAGAGCCTAGCCGGGCGGCGTCGGCGCGTGTGCCGCTTTCCGGAAATCCCCTGGCCCAAACGGCATGTGAGCTTTCACACGCAACGCGGAATTGCCTTGCGCCGTCTGGTTACGGCAAAGTCTCACTCCTGTCAGGCCCCGCATACGACACGGCCGTACCCCCAGCGGTACGGCACAACAGAAGACACAGCTTCAACTGCATAGCGTCGTCGTATGCCGCCCGAGCACCACGCGGCACTCCCCTCGGGGAGTTGCCCACCGGGCCCGTGCCTCCCGTGACCCGCAGTTGGGGAGGCCAGTGCCAGGGGCACGATTGCGTCCGCGAGGGTCACCGAAGCGGGCGATGCTGGAAGGAAACCGTGTGAGCCGGATCTCGGTCCGGGGATTCGCAGTGGCCTCGGCCACGGCGGTCACCGCTGTCGGAAGCGTCGTCGGTGTTGCCTCGGGCAGCACCGCGCAGAACAACGACGCCGAAGCGACGGCAACTGGTGCCACGACGCTGCTCGCGGACATCCCCGCGGGCCAGCAGGCCGAGGTGCAGACCGCGTCCCTGACGCAGCAGGCCGAAACCATGGCCATTGCAGCGGACACGAGCGCGAAGAAGGAAGCCGAGGAGGCCGCCCGCAAGGCAGCCGCCGAGACCGCGGTCGCCAAGAAGGAGGCCGCCGAGAAGGCTGCCAAGGCCGCCAAGGAGGCCGAGGAGCGGAAGAAGGAGGAGGAAGCCGCCAGCCGCTCCAAGGACGCGTCCGCCTTCGCCGTACAGAGCTCCTACACCGTCGCCCAGATCCAGGCGATGGCGCGCCAGATGGTGCCGGCCGGCCAGTTCCAGTGCTTCAGCAACATCGTGGACCACGAGTCCAGCTGGAACTACAAGGCCGTCAACCCCTCCTCGGGCGCCTACGGCCTCTTCCAGGCCCTGCCGGGCTCCAAGATGGCCTCTGCCGGCTCCGACTGGCAGACCAACCCGGCCACCCAGATCAAGTGGGGCCTGAACTACATGAACGAGCGCTACGGCAGCCCTTGCGAGGCCTGGTCCTTCTGGCAGGCCAACCACTGGTACTAGAGCTCGTCCGCCCCACCAGGGCGCCCACCAGGGCCCATTCGCCTCGGCACAGCCCCTCGCCGTTCCACGGTGCGGGGCTTTCGCCATGTACCGTCTGACCGACGACTTGCGGGGAGTGGCGGGGCGAGACGGGGGAAAGGGACGGAGCATGTCGCGAGTGCCAGGGTGGCTGAACCGGATCGGAACCCGGCTGTCCGAGGCCGGAAAGCGGTTGGAGCAGCGCCGGGCCGAGGTCGAGCGCGGCGAGCTGGTGGGCCCGGAGGACGGGGAGTCCGCCGCGGCCACGCCGTCCGTGCCGCCGCCGCCCGGCTACGCGCCCGCCGTCCGGCCCCGGCCCGACCCCGCCCTGGCCGTGCCGTGGGGTGTGCGGGTCGCGGCCGAGGCCGGCTGGCGGCTGCTGGTGCTGGCGGGCACCCTCTGGGTGCTGATGCGCGTCATCAGCGCCGTCCAGCTCGTCGTCCTGGCGTTCGTCGCCGCGCTGCTGATCACGGCCCTGCTGCAGCCGACGGTGGCCCGGCTGCGGCGCATCGGGGTGCCGCGCGGCCCGGCCACCGCACTCACGGCGCTGTTCGGCTTCGTCGTCATGGGCCTCATCGGCTGGTTCGTGACCTGGCAGGTCATGGAGAACATCGACAACCTCTCCGACCAGATCCAGGACGGCATCGACGAGCTGCGCAACTGGCTGCTCAACAGCCCCTTCCACGTCACCGACAAGCAGATCAACGAGATCGCCAAGAACCTGCGCGAGGCGGTCGGCGACAACACCGAGCAGATCACCTCGGCCGGCCTGGAGGGCGTCACGGTCGTCGTGGAGGCGCTCACCGGCATCCTGCTGGCGGCCTTCTCCACCCTCTTCCTCCTCTACGACGGCAAGCGCATCTGGCAGTGGGCGCTCAAGCTGGTGCCCGCCGCCGCCCGCCCCGGCGTCGCCGGCGCCGGTCCGGCCGCCTGGCGCACGCTCACGGCGTATGTGCGCGGCACGGTGATCGTGGCGCTGATCGACGCCATCTTCATCGGCATCGGCATCTACTTCCTCGACGTGCCGATGGCGGTGCCGCTCGCCGTCTTCATCTTCCTGTTCTCCTTCATCCCGCTGGTCGGTGCGGTCGTCTCCGGCGCCCTTGCGGTGGTCGTGGCGCTGGTCACCCAGGGCGTGTTCACCGGCGTGATGACCCTCGCCGTCGTCCTGGCGGTCCAGCAGATCGAGGGCCACGTCCTCCAGCCCTTCATCCTGGGCCGCGCGGTGCGCGTCCACCCCCTGGCCGTCGTCCTGGCGGTCGCCACCGGCGGCATGGTCGCCGGCATCGGCGGCGCGGTCGTGGCCGTCCCCCTCGTCGCCGTGACCAACACGGTCGTCGGCTACCTCCGCGCCCACTCCGCCGAGGTCGACGTCTCCCACTCCCCGAAGCCCCACGGCGCAACGGCTCTGTCGGAGGCGACCACCCTCCCACCCGGAGCACAGCCCTCTCCGGGCGAACGCGGGGCGCCGGGCGGCGGCGAACCTCCGGAGCCCCGGGAGCAGCCGTAGAACGCCGTCAATGCCGCGCACGGCGGCTCGGCCGCCCCGGAGACCGCGTACGAAGGCGAAGGCCCGCCCACCGGATGGTGGGCGGGCCTTTGGCCGTGTGAGGGGTTCGCGGAGTTACTCCGCGAGGGCGGCCTCGGCGTCCAGGGTTGCGGCGACCGCCTGGATCACCGCGGCGATCTTGAACGCCTCCTGGATGACGTCGCGCTCCAGGCCGGCCTTGCGCAGCACCTGCTCGTGGGAGTCGAGGCACATGCCGCAGCCGTTGATGGCGGAGACCGCGAAGGACCAGTACTCGAAGTCGACCTTGTCGACACCCGGGTTGCCGATCACGTTCATCCGCAGACCGGCGCGCAGGTTGCCGTACTCGTGGTCGGACAGCAGGTGGCGGGTGCGGTAGAAGACGTTGTTCATCGCCATCACCGCGGCGGCGGCCTTGGCCGCCTGGTACGCCTCCGGCGACAGGTTCGCCTTCGCCTCCGGCTCCAGCTCGCGCAGCACGATGGGCGAGCGCGAGGCGATGGCCGTCGACAGCACCGTGCCCCACAGCTGCTGGGCGGGCAGGTCGGAGTTGCCGATGACCGAACCCAGGTTGAGCTTCAGGTCCTTGGCGTAGTCCGGGATCCGGGCCTTGAGGGAATCGAGGGACATGCCTCACTCACCAGCCAGGAGCTTGACCGGGTCCAGGGTCTCGTCGCCCTTGTTCCAGTTGCACGGGCACAGCTCGTCGGTCTGCAGCGCGTCCAGCACCCGCAGGACCTCCTTCGGGTTCCGGCCGACGGAGCCCGCGGTCACCATGGAGAACTGGATCTCGTTGTTCGGGTCCACGATGAACACCGCGCGCTTGGCGTAGCCGTCCTCGCCCTCGATGCCGAGGTCCCGCATCAGCTCGTGCTTGGGGTCGGCCATCATCGGGAAGGGCAGGTCGCGCAGGTCGTCGTGGTCCTTGCGCCAGGCGTGGTGGACGAACTCCGAGTCACCGGAGAAGCCGAGGATCTGGGCGTCGCGGTCGGCGAACTCGTCGTTCAGCTTGCCGAACGCCGCGATCTCGGTCGGGCACACGAAGGTGAAGTCCTTGGGCCAGGCGAACACGACCTTCCACTTGCCCTCGTAGGTCTTGTGGTTGATCGTCTCGAACTCCTTGCCCTTCTCCAGCGAGACGCAGGCGGTCAGTTCGAACTCGGGGAACTTGTCACCGACAGTGAGCACACGCTCTCCTTGCAACGCAGAGACATCCGGATCGCGGAAGTCTCCCTTGGGTTGGACTGTGCCGATGCTGGCACAGCATGCATTGATTACTGAAATAGCTACACTCGGTCGGGTTGATCGGAGGTAGCTATCAGTGACAGTGGGTAACGCGGGTCACAGGCGCAGGCAGCCGAGCCTGGCGCAGCTGAGGGCGTTCGCGGCGGTGGCGGAGCACTTGCACTTCCGGGACGCCGCCGCGGCCATAGGCATGAGCCAGCCGGCGCTGTCCGGTGCCGTCTCCGCCCTGGAGGAGACACTCGGTGTGACGCTCCTCGAGCGTACGACGCGCCGGGTGCTGCTCTCGCCGGCCGGTGAACGGCTGGCGGTGCGGGCCAAGGCGGTGCTGGAGGAGGTCGGCGCCCTCATGGAGGAGGCCGAGGCGGTGCGCGCCCCGTTCACCGGCGCGCTGCGGCTCGGCGTCATCCCCACGGTCGCGCCGTATCTGCTGCCCACTGTGCTGCGGCTGGTCCACGAACGCTATCCGCACCTCGACCTCCAGGTGCACGAGGAGCAGACCGCCAGCCTCCTCGACGGCCTCGCCGGCGGACGGCTCGACCTGCTGCTGCTCGCGGTGCCGCTCGGCGTGCCGGGGGTGACCGAACTGCCGCTGTTCGACGAGGACTTCGTGCTGGTGACCCCGCTGGACCACTGGCTCGGCGGACGCGAGGGCATCCCGCGGGAGGCGCTGCGCGAGCTGAACCTGCTGCTGCTGGACGAGGGGCACTGCCTGCGCGACCAGGCGCTGGACATCTGCCGGGAGGCGGGACGGGAGGACGTCCCGGCCACCACCACCGCCGCCGGGCTGTCCACCCTGGTGCAGCTGGTCGCGGGCGGCCTAGGGGTGACGCTGCTGCCGCGCACCGCCGTCAAGGTGGAGACCACCCGCTCCAGTCAGCTCCTCACCGGCTACTTCGCCGACCCCGCCCCGACCCGCCGGATCGCCCTCGCCATGCGCACCGGCGCGGCCCGCGCGGCGGAGTACGAGGAGCTGGCGGCGGCCCTGCGGGAGGCGATGCGGGAGCTGCCGGTGCGGGTGCTCGGCCCCGGGGACTGAATCCGGGACTGAACGGAAAGCGGGTGCGAATTGCTCAGGTAAGGGTGCGTCCGGGACCGGTTGGGCGGTGCATTCGTCCAGGTTCCGTCAACTGCGCGGACACGCACCTGAGCAGGAATCCGAACTGATAGACATACCCCCTCAGTGCGACGCATCAGGCGTTTGTGCGAAATCACCGTGTACCGCCCCGGTTCGGGGCACCGGTGCGGCAGTCGAGGGGAGCGATGTCCGGTATTCGGGATTTCCTTGACCGGGACGGCTACCGGCGACTGTCCCGGGCCCTCGCGGACGCGGCCGCCGCACACACCACCGGCGAGATCCAGGTGTCCGGCCGGCCCGGCGGGTCCTTCCACCTCCGCGACGGGCTGGTGGTCGCCGTCGAGAGCCCCGGCGCTCCCGGTCCGGAGGCGCTGCTGCTGCGCTCCGGGCGGGTCACCGGCGAACAGTGGGCCGAGCTGATGCGGGAACCCGGCGCCGGCAAGTGGCCCGCCGCCGGACTGATCGCCCACGGCTACGCGGGAGCCGTCCAGCTCCGGGTCGTCCGCATGATGGCGATGCAGGACGCGGTGTTCGCGATCCTCGCCGGGCGCATCGAGGAGTGCGCCCGGCCGGCCGAGGGCCACCCGCTCGCACCGCTCGAGCAGGGCGAACCGCCCGCCCGCCTGCTGCACGAGGCCACCCGCAAACTGGCCGCGCTCGCCGCCCTGCCCCACTCCGTCCGCCCGGACGGCGAACGCCCCGTCCCGACCGGCCTCGCCGAGCGCGCCTGGCCCCATCTGCCGCACTCCCAGCGCGAACTCCTCACCCACGCCGACGGCCGCCGCACCGCCCGCGACATCGCCTTCCGCACCGGCCGCAGCGTCTACACGGTCACCGCCGAGATCTCCCGCATGCTCCAGGAGGGCCACCTGACCTGCCCCGGCCCCGAGGCGTCCCCCGTCCTGATCCGCACCGAGGGCGACCCGGCGGCAGCCCTGCGCCGGCGCCGCCCACCGGGGAAGCCGTCCTCCAGCCCCGGCCGACAGGGGCAGGAGTCGTCCACCCCTTCGGACAACGCGTCCCGGCGGACGGTGACTTCGCAGGCAGCCGCCCCCGGCCGGAGCGTCCAGCAGCAGCCGCCGCCGGCGGGTCGGTCCGTGGCGTTGCCGGACGTCGCTCCACGACAGCCCGCCGCCCAGGTGGTCACTCCGGAGCGGCCGGTGTCGCGGCAGGCGGGCCTGGATCGCCCCGCACTGCAGGCCGTTGCCCCGGCGGCGTCCGTGTCGCAGGAGTCCGACGCCGGCCGCTCCCCGTCACAGGAAGTCGCCCTGAAGGCGCCCACTGCCCCCGTACCAGCCCCGGGGAAGCCCGCCGCACTGGAACCGGTCCCCGCCCTGACCGCCCCCCAGGAAGCGGCCCGGGATCACCCCGCTTCGCCGGAACTCTTCCCCGGGCGGCCCGTGTTGTCGCCGTCCGTGCTGTCGGCGCTCGCCTCGCTGCCGGCCGCCGAGGAGCGGCGGGCGGAGGGTGACGCGGCGGGCGACATCTCCAGGGCGGGCGACATCTCCAGTGCAGGCGACACGAGCCAGGGCCGGCACCCGGAGCCGGGTGCGGCGGCCCGGGCCGCTCCCGCCCTTGCCGCACTGCCGCGGCGCCGGCGGGGGGCGAGCGGCAGGAGCAGGACGCTCGATCCCGGCCGGTCCGGGGCGAGTTGGAAAGGGTTCTTCCGGCTGCGCGGCCGCGGCTGAGGGGCCGATGTCCGAGCCCACGCCGGAAGCATCACGGCACATCGACACGAACAGGAGACGCCCGTGGCCGTACGCGGCGACAGCCGCGGCCGGGCGTCAGGGAGTTCACCCCATGGATCACGAAGCACTGGCCTCGGAGATGCGCGGCCTGCGCGAGCAGGTCGCCGGCATCACCGACACGGCCCTGGCCGCCGCCGACGGACTGCTCATCGCGGCGGACACCGGTGACGGCATCGACGCCGAGGGCCTGGCCGCGATGGCCGCCGCCGGTCTCGGACTGGCCCGGCGCACCACCCAGGCGACCGGGCGCGGCACGCTGCGGCGGACCGTCGCCTACGGCAGCCACGGCTGTGCCGCCTTCTACGCCGTCGGCGACACCGCCCTGATGGTCGTCCTCGGCGACGAGGGCATCGACGTCGACCGCCTCCACCAGCACACCCAGCCGGCGCTGCGGCGTATCGGCTCCCTCCTGACCGAGGGCGAATCCAGCAAGGAAAGGGCATAGAGGTATGGCGACAACAAAGAGGATGAACTCCGGCTTCTCCGACCGGGTCATGGGCCTGGTGAAGAGCCTGCGCAGCGAGACGCCCGACTGCCTGGCCGCGGGCGTGGTCGACATGGCGACCGGGATGCTGCTCTCCTACGAGACCGTGGACAACCATCCCGCCGAGGTCCTGGACCTGCTGGCGGGGGCGACCCTCGACCTGTTCCAGGGCCGCACGGTGGTGACGATCGAGGACATCTTCAAGGAGCGCCGCGGCGTCTCCAGCGACCAGCACTACTTCCAGGAGATCCTGGTCAACAGCGACCATCTGACGCACCTGTTCCTGCGCATGAACGAGAACCAGGACGTGGTGGCCGTGGTCGTCTGCCGCAAGTCGGTCAATGTGGGCATGCTGTTCGCGCAGGCCAGGCGGGTGGTGAAGGAGCACAGCGGGATCTGAGCAGCGGACGGTCACCGACCCGGACACGTTCACCGACACGGACACGTTCACCGACACGGACACGTTCACCGACACCTGTACGGACACGGACGCGGTGACCGAAACGGACATGGACACGGGCGCGGTGCGGGCCGTGCCGCCGGGAATCCGGCAGCACGGCCCGCACCGTGACGTGCGACCGCGCGGGACGCTACTCCGTGCGCAGCCCGTCCGGGCGCATCATGCGCAGCAGCGGCGGCAGGCTCAGCAGCGTCACCACCAGCACCACGCCCGCGCCGATCCCCGTCATCGACGCCACGCTCGCCCAGTCGATCCGCACCGCGGTGGCCGTCATCCGCAGCAGCACCGCGCCCAGCGTCATGCCCACCAGCGAGGCGAGCAGCAGGCCAAGACCGATCGGGATGGCCGTCTGCCACAGCACCGACAGGCTCAGGGTGCGCCGCCGGGTGCCGAAGGCGACCAGGGACGACAGCAGCTTGCGCCGCTCGCGCAACTGCTCCAGCTGGGAGACCAGCAGGCTCGCCCCGATCAGCACCAGCACCGCCGCCGCGCCGACGAACAGTCCCGTGCGGATGGAGTCGAAGCGCTCGGAGCGCTCGGTGGCCTGCCAGTTCATCGGCTCGGCCAGCGGATCGAGGTCCGCCGCCGTGTTGCGCACATAGTCACGGGCGTCCGGCACCGAGTGGTCGACCGCGATGTACAGCTCGTGCCTGAGCGCCTTGGCGACATCCTCGGTCAGCGCGCCCGGTGTCATCAGGAAGCCGCCCCGTCGCATGCCGGTCGGGTCCTCGGCGGACTCGGCCTGCTTCAGCCCCGCGGGGACGGTCCAGACCAGGTCCGGAGCCTTCGTCCCGGGCACCGTGGACGGCTCCAGGTACAGCTTCCGGCCGGGCTTGCCCAGCGCCGGGGTGTCGGTGTCGTACTCGCCGCCCGAGACCCGGAAGACGTCGCCGTCCCGGCAGGAGGGCATCCTCGCCACCTCGCGCAGCGTCGCACAGTCGCCGACGGTCAGCTCGGCGGTGCGCTCCGGGCCCTTCTTCCAGGAGGCGTCCCCGAGATAGCCCTCGGACAGCGGGAACACCTCGCGGACGCCCTTGGACTCCTCGAACTTCGAGGTCGCCTCGGCGAGTTCGACACCGTGCGGCACCCGCACCTGCATCTGGGCCCGGGTCACGTCGTAGCCGGTCGACCGGGTGTAGTCGTCCTCGACGCCGGAGAACAGCATCTGCAGGGCGATCGCCCCGGCCACCGCCACCGCGACCCCGTTGACCATGCGGGCGGCCGTACCGCTGCTCAACTGCAGCCGCCGGACCGCCAGCTGCCAGGCGACACCTCCGGCGCCGAGCCGGGCGACGACCGCCTCCACGATCCACGGCAGCAGCGCGGTGACGCCGATCAGCAGGAGCAGCACACCGCCGGCCACCAGGTACTCGTTGAACTCCCCGCCCTCACGGCCCTGGCCGATCATCGGGTAGAGCATCGCCACACCGGCCAGCGGCAGCAGCAGCCGCCACCACAGCCGGCGCCGCGCGGGCCGGGCGGCGCGCACCACACCCAGCGGCTCGATGACCACCCCGCGCAGCGCGAGCAGCGTCACCAGCACGGCCGCCGCCGGGACCGCCACCGCGACCGTCAGCGCGAGCAGCGGGGAGGGGTTCATGTAGCTGGGGAAGACGCTGATGCCGAAGAGCTCGACGGAGGCCACCGCCTCGCGTCCGATCAGGAAGAAGCCGGTGCCCAGGACCAGGCCGAGCAGCGAGCCCGCGAGCGCCTCGCCCGCGGCGATACGCCGGGTGCTCGCGCCGTCGGAGCCGACAAGCCGCAGCGCCGCCAGCCTGCGGTCGCGCTGCTCGCCGCCGAACCGGACGGCCGCCGCGATGAACACCGCGACCGGGGTCAGCAGCACCACGATCATGACGAGCACGAGCAGCAGCAGCACCGGGTCGGTCGGCTCGGGCCGGACCTCGGGCGGCCCGAACTTGTCGATCCGCGCCACCTGCGGGCCGTTGATCCGCTCGGCGAGCCCCTCGGCACCGGCGTAGTAGGCGAGTTCGTGCGAGCCGATGAGCCCCTGCTCGCCGATCGTGCCCACGATGTCGTACGGCACGCGCTCCCGCAGCAGCTTGCCCTCGTCGGACTTCAGCAGCTCCTTCAGCGCGGGGGAGACCACCATGTCACCGGCCGCGGGGAACTTCTCGAGCCCCGGCGGCAACGGCGCCTTCGAGCCCTCCGGTTCCATCAGCCGGCCGCGTACGTCCCGGCCCTGGAACTCGGTGTCGAGGTCGGCGATGACCAGTGTGTCGTCGGCCTTCTTGAGCTCCGATTCGCCGTAGGTGTAGTCGAGGCGGGCCTCCTCGCGCCGGTGCCGTTCGTCGAGCGCGTCGGGGACCGCCGTGGTGATCAGCAGCAGCGCCACGCCCAGTCCGACGCCGACGGCCGTCAGTACGGCCCGGATCCAGCCCTCCCGGCCGCCCGCGAAGGCGAACCGGGTGCCCATGGCCAGGTCCCGGGCCCAGTCGCGGGCACTCATACGACGCGTTCCATGTCGCGCGACTTGCCGTCCCGTACGACGATCTCGCGGTCGGAGTAGGCGGCCACCCGCGCCTCGTGCGTGACCAGCACGACGGCGGCGTTGGTGGAGCGGGCGGCATCGGTGAGCAGCTCCATCACCCGCTCGCCGTTGAGCGAGTCGAGCGCTCCGGTCGGCTCGTCGGCGAACAGCACCCGCGGCCCGGTGACCAGCGCCCGGGCGACGGCGACGCGCTGCCCCTGGCCGCCGGAGACCTCGCCGGGCCGCTTCTTGCGGACGTCGTCCACCTCGAGCCGTTCCAGCCAGCTCAGCGCGGCCCGCTCCGCCTCCTTGCGCGGTCTGCCGTTCAGCCGCAGCGGCAGGGCGACGTTCTCCACGCAGGTCAGCTCCGGGACGAGCTGCCCGAACTGGAAGACGAAGCCGAAGTCCGAACGGCGCAGCGCGCTGCGCTCGGCGTCGCTCATCGTGGTCAGCTCGCGCCCGTTGTAGAGGATCGAACCGGAGTCGGGGGTGACGATGCCGGCGAGGCAGTGCAGCAGCGTCGACTTGCCCGACCCGGAGGGGCCCATCACCGCGACGACCTCGCCGGGGTGGATGGAGAACCCGGCGCCGTCGAGGGCGGTGGTCGGGCCGTAGGCCTTGCGCAGGTCCTGGGCGGCGAGCAGGCTGCCGGCGGGGACGGGGCTCATCGGGTCACCGCCTCCCGGAGCTTGTCGAGGCGCGCCGCGGTCAGCTCCAGCCAGCGCAGGTCGGCCTCCAGGTGGAACAGCGCGTGGTCGCAGATCAGCTGGTCCGCGAGGTCGCCCTTGCGCTTGCGGTCGGTGAGGATCCGCATGCTGCGCAGATGCTCCGAGCGCTGCGTGTCGAGGATGCCGGCCGCGTCCCGGCTGGTGAGCAGCGCGAGCACGACCTTGGTGTAGAGGGTCGACTGCAGATACGGTTCCGGCTTCTCCGGTGTGGCGAGCCAGCGCTCGACATCGGTGACCCCGGCGGCGGTGATGGCGTACCGCTTGCGCTCGGGGCCGTCGCCGGCCTCGATGCCGTCGACCTCGACCAGCCCGTTCTTCAGCAGGCGGGACATCGTCGAGTAGACCTGGCCGTAGTGCAGCGGCCGGTCGTGACCGAACTTCTCGTCGAAGGCCCGCTTCAGGTCGTAGCCGTGGCGCGGGCCGGACTCAAGGAGCCCCAGAAGGGTGTGACCGATGGACATGGCGAGCACTGTACACACCGTGTATACCCGGCATGTATACGCGGAGTGTGTACTCGGTGGCGCGGGGTGGGAGAGCGCAGGTCGGAGACGAATGTCACGGTTCTGCAACCGGTCGCCGCAGCCTCCCCGCCGCGAGGGCTGCTGCGGCTCGCTCGCTACTGGGATTCCCGCTGGTCGCCGGGCGGTTGTACGGGCGGCTGCTGAGCCGGCGGGCGGCCGCGGCGCGGGATGGGCCCCGCGTTGCCCGGCAGCCGGCCCGCCTCCGCCAGCGCCCGCCTGAGCAGGAACTCGATCTGGGCGTTGGCGGACCGCAGCTCGTCGTTGGCCCAGCGGGCCAGCGCCTCGTAGACCGCCGGGTCCAGCCGCAGCAGCACCTGCTTGCGCTGCGGCCGGCGGCGCGGCGAGGAACCCTCCTCGGAGGCCGTCACTGGTAGAGCGTCCCGGTGTTGACGACCGGCTGCGCGGAACGGTCACCGCACAGCACCACCATCAGGTTGGACACCATGGCCGCCTTGCGCTCGGGGTCCAGCTCCACGATGTCGTGCTCGGCGATCCGGTTGAGCGCCGTCTCCACCATGCCCACGGCGCCCTCCACGATCTGCTTGCGGGCCGCCACCATCGCACCGGCCTGCTGCCGCTGGAGCATCGCCGAGGCGATCTCGGGGGCGTAGGCGAGGTGGGTGAAGCGGGACTCGATGATCTGCACACCTGCCGCCTCCACCCGGGCGTGCAGTTCGGCGGCGAGCTTCTCGGTGATCTCCTCGGCGTTGCCGCGCAGGGACAGGCCGTCCTCGTCGTGGGCGTCGTAGGGGTACTCGATGGCGATGTGCCGCACGGCCGCCTCGGTCTGGGTGGAGACGAACTCGACATAGTCGTCGACCTCGAAGGTGGCCTGCGCGGTGTCCTCCACCCGCCAGACCACGACCGCGGCCAGCTCGATCGGATTGCCGTAGGCGTCGTTGACCTTCAGCACGGCGGTCTCGTGGTTGCGGACGCGCGTGGAGATCTTGGTGCGCGTGGTGAAGGGGTTCACCCAGCGCAGCCCGTCCTGGCGGATCGTGCCCCGGTACCGGCCGAAGAGCTGCACCACCCGCGCCTCGCCGGGCGCCACCATGTTCAGCCCGGCCATGGCGAGGAGCGAGGCGATCACCACGAGTGCGCCGGGGACGATCAGCGCCGCCTTGGCTCCGGCCCCGGTCACCGCCGTGGCGGAGAAGATCAGCGCGGCGCCGCCCAGCACTCCGGCCAGGCCGAGCAGCAGCGCCAGCCCTCCGCCGATGCTGTGCGCCGCGAACTCCCGCACCCGCGGATCGGGCATCTCGGGCACGTCTGCGGTGGCCTGTATGTCCTGCGTGGCCATGGGGTCCCCCTCGTTCTGTCCAGCTGACTCTGCTTGTCTCTGCGCTCTATCTCAGCGCTTGCTAAGTGATAACACATTATCCGTGTGCGGCAACCTCAACCCCCTCTGGAACGTCGGTTCCGTTGGGGCGGGTGCTGATTGTCACGTCCGTAACGACCGCATCGGCTGCCCTTTGTCATATCTGCCGGTGTTAGCTTTCTGAGCTGACCTGAGCGGCGAACCGTGTGGCACGCGGGCACACGCGAATGAAGCGGAGCAGAAGGAACCCATGGGACGAGCGGAAGAAAGACGCGCACGACAGCGCGGCGGGCGCCGTGCGGCGCCCGGCGGCCGCCGCTCGTCGGGGGCGGCCGGCCGCAGCGGCATACGCCGCCTGTTCACCTGGCGGAAGATCCTCGGCACCTTCTTCGGCCTCTGCCTGCTCGGCATGGGTGCCTTCATCGCGCTCTACATGATGATCGACATCCCGGCCGCGGGGAACGAGGACGCCAAGCGGCAGGGCAACGTCTACAAGTACAGCGACGGCTCGATCATGGCCCGCACCGGCTTCAACCGTGAGGTCGTCGACCTGGCGCGGGTCCCCAAGCCGGTCCAGAAGACCTTCGTCGCCGCCGAGAACAAGACCTTCTACAAGGACGCCGGCGTCGACCTCAAGGGCACCGCGCGCGGTCTGTTCAACACGCTCTCCGGCAAGGGCGCCCAGGGCGGCTCGACGATCACCCAGCAGTACGTCAAGAACTACTACCTGACGCAGGATCAGACCGTCAGCCGCAAGCTCAAGGAACTGGTCATCTCGCTGAAGCTGGACCGGGAGAAGTCCAAGGACTACATCCTCGCCGGCTACATCAACACCAGCTACTACGGCCGCAACGCCTACGGCATCCAGGCCGCCGCCCAGGCGTACTACCGCGTCGACGCCGAGAAGCTCTCCGTCGAGCAGGGCGCCTACCTCGCCGCGCTGCTCCAGGCGCCGAACCAGTACGACTGGGCGGTCGCCTCGGAGAAGGGCAGGAAGCTGGTCAAGGCCCGCTGGAACTATGTCCTGGACAACATGGTCGAGCAGGGCTGGCTGGACGCCTCCGAGCGGGCCGGCATGAAGTTCCCCAAGCCCAAGCCGCCCAAGGGCGACCCCGGTCTGAAGGGCCAGACCGGCTATCTGGTGAGCGCGGCCAACGACGCGCTGAAACAGCAGCTGATCGCCGAGGGCACCGCGGAGGACGCCAAGCAGGCCGACGCCCTGGTGGACGCGGGCGGCTGGACCGTCACCCTCAACATCGACAAGAAGAAACAGGCCGCGCTGGAGCGGGCCGTGAAGACCCAGCTCGACAGCAAGCTGGACCCCAAGGACCGCAAGGTCGACGCGGACATCCAGGCCGGCGCCGCCTCCGTGAACTCCAGGACCGGCGCGGTCGTGGCGATGTACGGCGGCCAGGACTACCTCAAGCACTACATCAACAACGCCACCCGCGCCGACTACCAGGTAGCCTCCACCTTCAAGCCGGTCATCCTGGCCGCCGCCCTGGAGGAGCAGGCCACCACCCAGTCGGGCAGCCCCATCACCGCCAACACCGTCTACGACGGCACCAGCGAGCGCGAGGTCGTCGAGGACGGCCGGAAGGCCGGCTTCGCCCCCGAGAACGAGGACGACCGCAACTACGGCCCCATCACCGTCCAGACGGCGATGAACAAGTCCGTCAACTCCGTCTTCGCGCAGATGGGCGTCGACGTCGGCATGCCGAAGGTGATGGAGACCGCCGGCAAGCTCGGCATGAAGGTCGAGGACCTCGAGGCGGTGCCCGCGCAGACCCTGGGTTCCATGGGCGCCAGCCCGCTGCAGATGGCCGGCGTCTACGCCACCCTCGACAACCACGGCAAGAAGGTCACCCCGACCATCATCAAGAAGGCCGAGCACCGCACCCGCACGGTCACCATGCCGGACGCGGTCGGCGAGCGCGTCATCAGCCGCGCGGCCGCCGACACCGTGACCTCGGTGCTCACGGGCGTGGTCGACGACGGTACGGCGCAGGCGGCGGTCCGGAACAACCCGCTGCGCAAGGGCCAGCAGGTCGCCGGCAAGACCGGCACCTCCGACAACAACAAGTCGGCCTGGTTCACCGGCTACACGCCCGAGCTGGTCACCTCCGTCGGCCTGTTCGGCGAGGACGACAAGCCCCCGCACAAGCAGGTGGAGATGTACGGCGCGGGCGGCGAAGACCGCGTCAACGGCGGTGGCTTCCCGGCGCAGATCTGGGCGGCGTACATGTTCGGCGTGCTGGACGAGACCAGCAAGTTCGACCTGGACACCGACCAGGGCGCGGCGATCCAGCCGTCCTGGACGCCCTCGCCCACGCAGAGCCCCTCGCAGACGCCGAGCCAGGAGCCGTCGAGCGAGCCGCCGGCCTCCGCGCCGCCGTCCCAGGAGCCGACGCAGGAACCGACGTCCGAGCCGCCGAGCCAGTCGCCTCCGACGTTCAAGCCGCCGACGGACGGCCAGCCCTCACCTCCGCCCACCCTGGAACTCCCGGGCGACCCGGACGACCCGGACGGGCAGCAAGGGCAGCAAGGGCAGTAGGAGTCGTCCGGACGGTCCGTCAGGGAACGGGCGTCAGGGGGCGAACGCCAGGGGGGGCGACCCGTCAGGGGCGCGAGGAACTACGCGAGCAGCCGTACACGTACGGCACGCGCGCAGGACCTCGCGCCCCCGAGGTTCTTGTTCAGCTGCCCGAGCTGCTCAGCCGCCCGAGTTGTTCAGCTCGAACCAGACCACCTTGCCGGTGCTGAGGCGCGTCGCTCCCCACCGGCGGGCCAGCCGGTTGACCAGATACAGGCCGCGCCCGCCCTCGTCGGTCGCCCGGGCCTGCCGCAGCCGCGGCAGCTGCGGCACATCGTCCCCGACCTCGCAGCGCAGCACGTCCGTCCGCAGCAGGCGCAGCGTCACCGGTCGCGTGGCATAGCGCACCGCGTTCGTCACGACCTCGCTGACCAGCAGCTCCACCGAGTCGCTGAGTTCCTCCATGCCCCAGCGGGACAGTGCCCGCCGGGCCAGCCGCCGGGCCCGGCCCGGTGCGGCGTCCTCCGGCTCCAGGAACCAGTACGCCACATCGCTCGGTGCGATCCCGTCGAACCGTGCGGCGAGCAGCGCGATGTCGTCGTCCCGGTCGCCCGGCCCGAGCATGTCCAGCACCTCGTCGCACAGCGCCTCCAGCGGCGGTGCGTGCCCGGGACCGGTGAGCTGGGCCGTCGCCGCGAGCTTCTCGCGCAGCTGCTCGATGCCCGTCCACACGTCCCGCAGACGCGACTCGACCAGGCCGTCGGTGTACAGCAGCAGCGTCGCCCCGGCGGGCGCGTCCAGCTCCACGGCCTCGAAGTCCACCCCGCCCACGCCGATCGGGGCGCCCGCGGGAACCTGCAGCACCTCGGCGTCGCCGCCCAGATGCAGCAGCACCGGCGGCGGATGACCGGCGTTGGCCACGGTGATCCGGTGCGCCACCGGGTCGTACACCGCGTACAGGCAGGTCGCCATGCGGTCCACGCCGAGCCGCTGCGCCTGCTCGTCGAGGTGGTGCAGCACCTCCTGCGGCGGCAGGTCCAGGCCCGCGAGGGTCTGCGCGGTGGTGCGCAGCTGGCCCATGATGGCGGCGGAGGTCATGGAGTGCCCCATGACGTCCCCGACCACCAGGGCGACCCGGCTGCCGGGCAGCGGGATCGCGTCGTACCAGTCGCCGCCGACCCGCGCGGTCTCCGCCGCCGGCAGGTAGCGCGAGGCCAGCCGCACGCCGGTGCAGCGCGGCAGGTTCTCCGGCAGCATGGTGCGCTGCAGCTCGTCCGCGATGTACGCCTCCCGCCCGTACAGCACCGCCTTGTCGATGCCGAGGGCGCTGTGCGTGGCGAGCTGCGCGGCGACCAGCAGATCGTCCGCCTCGAACGGGATGCGCTCGGTGCCGCGCAGGAACAGCGCGGCGCCGATCACCCGGCGCCGGCCGCGCAGCGGCGCGAGGATCGCCCGCTGCCCGTCCGGCACGGCCGACTCGCGGCCCTCGCCGAGGAGTTCGGGCAGCGCGGCGCGCGCGGCGGGCGCGTCCGTGAACACCGGCCGCACCCCGCGCAGCACCTCGGCGAGCGCGCTGCCGGGCCGCACCGTGCACAGCTCGGCGCCGACCGACTCCAGCTCGCAGGACGGCTCCGGCTGCACGGCCGCGGCGAAGCCGCTCTCGGTGTCCCGCTCGGGCGGGACGCGGTCGGTGCGGCGCAGCCGCAGCACCAGCGGGCCGGTGGGCCGCTCGTCGCCGACCGGCAGCGGGTCGCGCAGATAGACCAGGATCGCGTCGGCGAAGGTGGGCACGGTGGCCCGGCACAGCCCCATCACGATCTCGTCGAGATCGAGGCCGCGGGCGATCCGCCGGGTCGCGGCGCCGACGAAGCGCAGCCGGTCCCCGTCCCGCCGCATCGGCGTGGGCCGCCCGGGCGGCGTTCCCTTGCCGGTGCGCCGCTCCCGCCCGTCCGGACGCCCCGCGGACGCACCCGGCTCGCCGCCGGCCGGCTGGACCGGGATGCCCTCGGGCACGGGCCGCGGCCGGTGCGCGTCGGACGCCGCGCTCTGCTCGGCGCCCGGCTGCGAGTGCTCGGCGCGGGGCGCCGAATGCGAGGAACGCGGGGAACGCGCAGTACTCGACGTACTTGAGGTACTCGGGGAACCCGAGGAATCCGACGTCCGGCCGCCGACAGGCGGGCCCGCGGCCGCCGCCGGGGCACCCGGGGACTCCGGACCGCCAGGAGCCGCCGTCTTCCCGGACGCACCCGCCGCCTCCGACGCCCCGGACGCCTCCGACGACCCGGACGACCCGGATGAACCGCACGAGCCGGACGAGCCCGAAGGCTTTCCGGAGGACTTTCCGGACGTTCTCCCTGCCGCCGGCGGCTCGGCGCCGGAGCGGCTCTGTGCCGGTAAGGCCGAGGCGGTGCCGGGCACGCGGGCCGGTGCCGGGGTGTGCACCAGCGCCCCGCCGGGATCAGCGGGGGTGCCGCCCGGCTGGGGGCGTTCGAAGGAGGTCGGCTGCTCCGTCACGCGTGTCGAGTCCGTCCGTCCGGCGCTGTGCGCCCTGCGTGCACTTCGTCCCGCCGAGATTCCGATACCCGGAAAACATCTGCCGGGAACGGGATCCGCGTGTGGTCAGAGGATGGTTCTGTGCCGTCGCCCGACCGTGCCCGGCCCGTACCGGTGTTGCTGCCGTACCCCTCGATCACGTCCTGCCGCCCCTCGGTGACATCCGGTCAAGCCCAGCGCGTGCTCCGGTAGTTGCCGCCCGGTCGATATCTGCTCCCTGTCTTGCGGAGGACGATCCTACGTTTCGTGCCCGGGGGCGCATCAAGGGTCTCATGAGGACACATGCGCGGGCGTGCGGTCCCAGTCCTGCGGCAACGACGGTACCGGCCAGGCGGGATCCGGGCGCCAGTTCGGCCAGTCCTCCGAGAAGGGAGGCCCCCAGTCGGTGATCACCTCCACCGCGGCCCGGCCGGCCTCGCGCACCCGTCCGGCCAGCGCGGAGTCCACCAGACCGTCCCGCTGGGCCTGCGCGAACTCGTCCTCGTCACGCCAGTGCCAGGTGCCGTCCGGCTGCACCGAGATGTCCAGGAAGTGATCCTCGGAGTCCACGCCGCCCGCCCAGCGGGTGAGCGGCTCCTCCAGATTCACGTACCAGTTCTTGAACCGCCAGCCCGGCTCCCAGAACAGCCACACCGACCAGGGCTCGCCGGGCCGGGCCAGCTTCAGCACGCCCGTGCCGGACCAGCGGTCGCGCCGCACCGTGCGCGGCTTGGTGTAGCGCGTGGTCAGGGGCTCGCGGTGCACCGGTGTGCCGTCCGCGAGGACCGGTTTGACGCACTCGGTGCCCGGTGCCATCCACACCGCGAGCATCTCCGGGTCGTCGCGTACGACCGTGACGGGGCGCGCGATGTGGAAGCGCGCGCCGCCGTTCTCCCGGTACCGCCAGAGGATCTGTGTCCCGGGCGCCCAGAAGTCCGCCGTACCGCCCGCCTGCCCGCGCCTCACCGCTCCGCCCTCTGTCATGCGCAGATACTAGGTGTCACAGGCACACGACGCTGCGGCCCCCGTCACGGTTCACCCCTTCCGGAGAGGGCGCTGCCGCAGTCGTCACGGCCGCGTCATCCGCAGGACATCCAGTGCC
The DNA here is from genome assembly GCF_039526425.1 of Streptomyces thermospinosisporus. NCBI lineage: Bacteria > Bacillati > Actinomycetota > Actinomycetes > Kitasatosporales > Streptomycetaceae > Streptomyces > Streptomyces thermospinosisporus. Next base: position 43,466 of record NZ_BAAAIZ010000061.1, on the reverse strand, counting down.
TCGTCGAGCTGCTCCACGGTGAGGTCGCCCCGCTCGACATAGCCGCCCTCCAGCACCACCTGCCGGATGGTCTTCCGCTCGGCCAGCGACTTCTTGGCGACCTTCGCGGCCTCCTCGTAGCCGATGTACTTGTTGAGCGGGGTCACCACGGACGGCGAGGACTCTGCGTACTCGCGGGCCCGCTCGCGGTCGGCCTCGATCCCGTCGACGGTACGGTCCGCCAGCAGCCGGGAGGCGTTGGCGAGCAGCCGGATCGACTCCAGCACGTTCTTGGCGATGACCGGCAGCATCACATTGAGCTCGAAGTTGCCGGAGGCGCCGGCGGTGGTCACGGTGGCGTCGTTGCCGATGACCTGGGCGCAGACCATCAGCACCGCCTCCGGGATCACCGGGTTGACCTTGCCCGGCATGATCGACGAACCGGGCTGCAGGTCGGGCAGGCGGATCTCGGCGAGGCCGGTGCGGGGGCCGGAGGACATCCAGCGCAGATCGTTGGCGATCTTCGTCAGGCTCACGGCGATGGTGCGCAGCTGGCCGCTGGTCTCCACGATCCCGTCGCGGGCGCCCTGCGCCTCGAAGTGGTTGCGCGCCTCGGTCAGCGGCAGACCGGTGACCCGGGCCACCTCCTCGATCACGGCGGCGGAGAAGCCGGGCGGGGTGTTGATGCCGGTGCCCACGGCGGTGCCGCCGAGGGGGAGTTCGGCCAGGCGCGGCAGGGAGGCCTGCAGCCGCTCGATGCCGTACCGCACCTGTGCGGCGTAGCCGCCGAACTCCTGACCGAGCGTCACCGGAGTCGCGTCCATCAGGTGCGTGCGCCCCGACTTCACCACATCGGCGAACTCCTCGGCCTTCCGCTCCAGCGACGCGGCCAGATGCTCCAGCGCCGGGATCAGATCCCGGGTGACGGCGGCGGTGGCGGCGATGTGGATGGACGAGGGGAAGACGTCGTTGGACGACTGGGAGGCGTTGACGTGGTCGTTGGGGTGCACGTCCCGGCCGAGCCGCTCGCTCGCCAGCGTCGCGATGACCTCGTTGGTGTTCATGTTCGACGAGGTGCCCGACCCGGTCTGGAACACGTCCACGGGGAAGTGCTCGTCCCACCGCCCCTCGGCGACCTCGCCGGCCGCCTCCTGGATCGCCTCGGCGATGTCCTTGTCCAGCACCCCGAGCCGCGCGTTCACCTTCGCCGCGGCGCCCTTGATCCGGGCCAGCGCCTCGATGTGCGCCCGCTCGATCCGCTGCCCCGAGATCGGAAAGTTCTCAACGGCCCGCTGCGTCTGCGCCCGCCACTTGGCATCCACGGGCACCCGCACCTCACCCATGGAGTCGTGCTCGATCCGGTATTCGCTCATACCGGGTACAGCGCGCGAGCGGCCGGGGATGTTCCGTGCATTGACCCACCTGGGGGTCCCCCACGCGCCGCGCAAAGCGACGTGCCCGTTCGGCGCGTGGCTGAGGGGCCACAGGCCCGGGGGCGGAGCCCCCGGGGACGGACTCAGGAGAGGTTGGGGCCGCGGACCGGGATGGAGGTGAAGGTGGGGGCGGGGGACGGGTTTTGGAAGAAGTCGTTGCCCTTGTCGTCGACGACGATGAACGCCGGGAAGTCCTCGACCTCGATCTTCCAGACCGCCTCCATGCCGAGCTCCTCGTACTCGAGCACCTCGACCTTCTTGATGCAGTCCTGCGCGAGCCGGGCGGCCGGGCCGCCGATGGAGCCCAGGTAGAAGCCGCCGTGCGCGGCACACGCGTCGGTGACCTGCTTGCTGCGGTTGCCCTTCGCCAGCATCACCTTGGAGCCGCCCGCGGCCTGGAACTGCTCCACGTAGGAGTCCATCCGGCCGGCGGTCGTCGGACCGAAGGAGCCGGAGGCGTAGCCCTCCGGGGTCTTCGCCGGGCCGGCGTAGTACACCGGGTGGTCCTTCAGGTACTGCGGCATCTCCTCGCCCGCGTCCAGCCGCTCCTTGATCTTGGCGTGCGCGATGTCCCGCGCCACGACCAGCGGACCGCTCAGCGACAGGCGGGTCTTCACCGGGTGCTTGGTCAGCTCCGCGAGGATCGCGTCCATCGGCTGGTTGAGGTCGATCTTGACGACCTCGCCCTCGTCCGCCAGCTGCTCGGGCGTGGTGTCCGGCAGGAACCGCGCCGGGTCCGTCTCCAGCTGCTCCAGGAAGACACCCTCGGCCGTGATCTTCGCGACGGCCTGCCGGTCCGCCGAGCAGGAGACCGCCAGGGCGACCGGGCAGGAGGCACCATGGCGGGGCAGGCGGATCACGCGGACGTCGTGGCAGAAGTACTTGCCGCCGAACTGCGCCCCGATGCCGATCTTCTGGGTCAGCTCGAAGACCTTCTCCTCCAGCTCCTTGTCCCGGAAGCCGTGGCCGAGCTCGGAGCCCTCCGTCGGCATGTTGTCCAGGTAGTGCGCGGAGGCGTACTTGGCGGTCTTCAGTGCGTACTCGGCACTCGTGCCGCCGACGACGATCGCCAGGTGGTACGGCGGGCAGGCGGCCGTGCCGAGCGAACGGATCTTCTCCTCCAGGAATTTCATCATGGAGGCCTCGTTCAGGACCGCCTTGGTCTCCTGGTACAGGAAGGACTTGTTGGCGGAGCCACCGCCCTTGGCCATGAAGAGGAACTTGTACGCGTCACCGTCGGTCGCGTACAGCTCGATCTGCGCGGGGAGGTTGGTGCCGGTGTTCTTCTCCTCCCACATGGTGAGCGGAGCCATCTGCGAGTAGCGCAGGTTGAGCTTCTGGTACGCGTCGTAGATGCCGCGGCTCAGCGCCTCCTCGTCCCGGCCCTCGGTCAGCACGTTCTGCCCGCGCTTGCCCATCACGATGGCCGTGCCGGTGTCCTGGCACATCGGCAGCACGCCCGCGGCCGCGATGTTGGCGTTCTTCAGCAGGTCCAGCGCCACGAACTTGTCGTTGCTGGACGCCTCCGGGTCGTCGATGATGCGGCGCAGCTGGGCCAGGTGGGCCGGGCGCAGGTAGTGCTGGATGTCGCGGATGGCCTCCTCGGCGAGCTTGCGCAGCGCCTCCGGCTCCACCTTGAGGAAGGTCCGCCCGCCGGCCTCGAAGGTGGAGACACCTTCGGAGGTCACCAGCCGGTACGGGGTGGTGTCCTCTCCCGTGGGGAGCAGATCGGCGTACTCGAACTCAGGCATCGCGCCCATTCCTCACTCGACAGACGGGTGCCCGCCTCCATCGGCGGGCGCCCACCAGCGTAAAACCTGCCGACCGCGGCTGAGCCTGTGAGGTAAGGCTCAGTTGCCGGACCACAAGGGGTGTCGCGATCTATCGTGTTTGGGTACGCTGCTGCCGTGGACCTTCAGAAGCACGCACCGCAGCAGGACAACGCACCGGCGCCCGCCGAGTTGCGGGCCTCGGACGCCGACCGTGACCGCATAGCCGAGCTTCTGCGCGAGGCCCTGGCCGAGGGCCGGCTGACCGCCGAGGAGCACGCCGAGCGGGTCGAGGGCGTGCTGGCCGCCAAGACGGTGGGGGAGCTCGAGACCTTCGTCCGGGACCTCCCGGCCGGCCACCAGCGCCGCCCCGCCCCCGCCCCGAGCCGCCCCACCGCCGGCGCCATCCCGGTCGACCCCGACGACAACGTGGTCGCGGTGTTCAGCGCCGCCGTCCGCAGGGGCCGCTGGCGCGCCGGCCGCCGCATCCACGCGTATGCGATCTTCGGCAGCGTGGAGATCGACCTCAGCGAGGCGCTCTTCGACCACCAGCAGGTGGTGATCAAGGCGTTCTCCGTCTTCGGCAACGTCGAGGTCCGCGTCCCGGAGAACGTCTCGCTGCGCGGCCTGGGCGGCGGCGTGCTCGGCAACTTCGAGGTGGCCTCGCTCGACGCGGAGGACCCGGAGGCGCCGGTGGTCTACGTCGACGGCTGGGCGGTCCTGGGCAACGTGGAGGCGCGCCCGAAGCGCGGCAAGCTGGTCGCCGACATCCTGGACCGGGTGCAGCGCTCGCTGGACCGCGCGCACCATCGAGGCATGCGCAAGCATCTCGGCCACTGACGGCGAGCGTGAAACGTTCCAGCGGTCACTGACGCAAGCGCGAGCGTCTCGGCGGGCGCGAGCGTCGCGGCGGGCGGCGAGGGCAACCCTCAACGTCTCGGCCCCTGAGGCGACTTCGGGCATCCCGGTCACCGGCGGCGACTGTGGACATCGGTCACTGGGACGCACGCGGACTCCGGCCACCGGCTGCCGTCTGGCCGCCGACAGCGACCGCAGATATCCGGCCAACGACAGGTATCGGTCACCGACCGACACCGCACGCCGACGACGACCGACGACGGCCGAAGGCATCAGGTCACCCGCGACCGCACGCCTCCCGGCCGCGGGTGACGTACGCCCGTCGGCGGGGCGGCAAACGGCCTTCCCCGCGGCCTCCCGTGCCACTGAACGCGGTTTCCGTACCGGGCGGTTGGGGACTCAGTGCATAGGCACGCGCACAACGGGTAAGCCTTGCTGCATCGTCTCCAGGAGGGCGCCGCGGGACTCACGCGGAGCCCGGCACGCCCGGCACGCCCGCTCGCGGCGTTGCCGAACCGCCCTCGCGGGCCGGCCGCGGGGGACGGCTCGGCGCTGCGGTCGGACGCACCGGTCACACCGGGCTCATCACGTGGATCCCGCAGCACTCTCCAGCCGCGAAGCCGTCGTCAGGAGTTGACCGTGCTGCAACCGCCGCATTCGTCCCTGCAGGTAGCTGCCGTTCCGGCCCAGCGGGTGCCAGCGCGAGACAGGGACCAAGACACCCCCTGGCACACCGAGGCGGTGTGCCGCCGCGACGAGGCCGGTCTGTTCTTCGCCCCGTCGAAGGAACCCACCGCGGCCCGCCTCTCCCGCGAGGAGGCGGCCAAGCGGGTCTGCGCCCGCTGTCCGGTCATGGTGGAGTGCCGCGAACACGCCCTTCTCCAGCCCGAGCCCTACGGCGTCTGGGGCGGACTGACCGCGGCCGAGCGTCGCGTGGTCCTGGCCCGCCGCCGGCGGCGCGAGATGGAGCTGAAGAAGGCCGCGCGCACGACGAACCGCATAGCCGCGGCCGGCTGAGCCCCGCACGAGGCGATCGCACGCGACAGCCGCACGCGACAACGACCCGAGACCCCCGAGACCGGTACGAGAACGCTCGCACGAGAAGCGACCGCACGAGACAACAGCACGAGAAGCGACCGCACGAGACAACTGCGCGAGGCAGCCGCAGGAGGCAGCCGCACGGGAACGGCCGTACGGCCCCGGCCGTACGGAAAGGGCACCCCCTCCGCACAGGGGGTGCCCTTTCATGTGGCCGGGCCGAGGCCCTGCCTCACTTGGCCCGGTCGAAGTCGATCGCGCTGTAGGCCCGCAGCTTGCTCAGCCGGTGCTCGGAGTCGATCCGCCGCACGGTCCCCGACTTGGAGCGCATCACGATGGAGTCGGTGGTGGCCGTCTCCGACCGGTACCGCACGCCCCGCAGCAGCTCGCCGTCGGTGATGCCGGTGGCCACGAAGAACACGTTGTCCCCGGTGACCAGGTCCTCCGTCGTCAGCACCTTGTCCAGGTCGTGCCCCGCGTCGATGGCCCGCTGCCGCTCCTCGTCGTCCTTGGGCCAGAGCTTGCCCTGGATCGTCCCGCCCAGGCACTTCACGGCACAGGCAGAGATGATGCCCTCGGGGGTGCCGCCGATGCCGAGCAGCAGGTCGATGCCGGTGCCCTCGCGCAGCGCCAGGATCGAGCCCGCCACGTCACCGTCGGAGATCAGCTTGATGCGCGCCCCGGTCTCCCGGATCTCCTTGATGATGCCCTCGTGCCGCGGCCGGTCCAGGATCACCACGGTGACGTCCTCGGGCGTGACCCGCTTCGCCTTGGCGACCCGGCGGATGTTCACGCTCACCGGCGCGTTGATGTCGACGAAGTCCGCCGCCTCCGGACCGGTGACCAGCTTGTCCATGTAGAAGACCGCGGACGGGTCGAACATCGAGCCGCGCTCGGCCGCCGCCAGCACCGCGATGGCGTTGGTCATGCCCTTGGCGGTCAGCGTCGTGCCGTCGATCGGGTCGACGGCGATGTCGCACTCCGGTCCGGTCCCGTCACCCACGCGCTCGCCGTTGTAGAGCATCGGGGCCTCGTCCTTCTCGCCCTCGCCGATGACGACCACGCCGTTCATCGAGACGGTGGAGACGAGGGTGCGCATGGCGCGCACCGCGGCCCCGTCGGCGCCGTTCTTGTCGCCCCGGCCGACCCAGCGGCCGGCGGCCATCGCCGCGGCCTCCGTCACCCGCACCAGTTCCAGGGCGAGGTTGCGGTCGGGGGCCTCGGAGGGCACATCGAGCTCGGACGGCAAATGGTGATGATCGGTCATCGGAGCGCACCTTTCTGTACGACGACGGCCGGATGAGGGTGTGGGGCCGACTCTATCGTTAGGCAGACAAAATGAGCAGGGGACCCCACGGATGAGCGCTCCGGACACCTGCGACGATAGGGGCGTGGCAGGAAAGAGCAGCGTGCAGAAGTCGGCCCGGGACATGATCCTCTCCCTGGGCCTCATCGGTCTTGTCGCGGGAGTGGTCTGGCTGTTCCTCCCGCACGACGACAGCGACCCGGAGCTGAAGCGGGTCGACTACAGGGTCGAGCTGCTCACCGCCCGCCGCGCCGCCTCCTACCCGGTGGCCGCCCCCGAGGGCCTGCCGAAGGCCTGGAAGGCGACCTCCGTGCGCTACCGCGGCGAGGAGGACGAGGCCTGGCACCTCGGCTTCCACACCGCGGACGGCGAGTACATCGGGGTCGAGCAGTCCACGCGCAAGCCGGTGCTCTTCATCGAGGAGGCGACCCAGGGCGCCGAGAAGACGGACGTCACCCAGAAGATCAACGGCCAGACCTGGACGCGCTACGACGGCGACCACTACGACGCGCTGGTCCTCCAGGGCAAGGACGGTGCGACCACCGTGGTGACCGGCACGGCACCCTTCGGGCAGCTGACGAAGATGGCGCAGGCGCTGCGCACCGAGTGAGCCCCCGGCCGGAGCCACGGGACAGGGCCCTCGCGGATCGATCCGCGAGGGCCCTGTCCCGTGACCGGCCGAGCCGTGCGGCCACCCGGTTTTTGTGCGTGCCGTGGTACGTCCGGCGGGGTCAGACCTCGCTGACGACCTGCTCGTACTCCAGCCGCGGGCTGCGCGGGAACCATGCGTCCGGGCCCGGGCGGCCGATGTTGACGATCATCAGCGGGGTGTGGTCGTCGTCCAGGAACTCCTTGCGGACGCCCTCGTGGTCGAACCCGGTCATCGGCCCGGCGGCCAGCCCCGCGGCCCGCACGCCGACGATGAAGTACCCGGCCTGGAGGGCGGCGTTCAGCGCGGCGGAGTTCTCCCGCACCGGGCGCTCGGCGAAGAAGAGGTCCTTGGCCTGCGGGAAGTGCGGCAGCAGGGCGGGCAGTTCCTCGTGGAACTCGTTGTCCGCGGAGAGGATCGCGACCAGCGGCGCGGACGCGGTCTTGGCCCGGTTGCCCTCGGACAGGTGCGGCAGCAGCCGCTCGCGGGCCTCGGGGGAGCGGACCAGGGTGATGCGCAGCGGGCACTGGTTGAAGGCGGTGGGACCGTACTTGACCAGGTCGTAGATCGCCCGCATCTGCTCGTCGGTCACCGGTTCATCGGTGAACGTGTTGGCGGTGCGCGCCTCGCGGAACAGCAGATCCTGGGCGGCCGGGTCAAGAGCGAGTGACATACGTGAACCTTCTCGGTGGTGCGATGGACGCAGCCGACCGTACGCCCGGTGAATTTCAATGCTCAATAAAAACCGGATCGCGGTGATCCACTTCACAGGTTCCGCCACAGGTTCCGCGCCAGGACACTGCTACAGGCATGTGGGACACCGAGACGACGGCGGCTACTCGCCCTCGCCCGCGTCCTCGGCCTCCGCGTCGTCGGCCTCCTCCGCCAGCGCCGCGTCCAGCCGGGCCCGGGCGCCCTCCAGCCAGCGCCGGCACACCTTGGCCAGCTCCTCGCCGCGCTCCCACAGCGCCAACGACTCCTCCAGCGTCGTACCGCCCGCCTCCAGGCGCCGCACGACCTCGATCAGCTCGTCCCGAGCCTGCTCGTACCCCAGTGCCTCGGCCACCGCCGCCTGCTCCGTCCCGCCGGTCACCGTCTGCTCCGTCTCGCCGGTCATCAGCCCACCCTACGCATCCACGCGGACCGTGAACTCGCCCTCCGACACCCGGGCCCGCAGGGCCTCACCGGGCTGCACCTCCGCCGCCGCGCGCACCGCGTGCCCGTCGGACCGCTGGAGCACGGCGTATCCGCGCTTCAGCGTCGCCGCGGGGGAGAGGGCCACCACCCGCGCATGCGTATGGGTCAGCTCCGAGTCCGCCCGGTCGAGCTGGTGCCGCAGACAGCGCCGGCCCCGCTCGATCAGTGCGGTGACCTCCTCCGCACGGACGTCGATCATCCGGTGCGGATCCTGTATCGAGGGCCGGGCCAGAGCCTGCGCCAGGCCCCGCTCCTCGCGGTCCAGGAACGCCTCCACACAGCGCCGCGCCCGGTCCCGCAGCATCCGTACCCGCTCGAACTCCTCACCCACATCCGGCACGACCTTCTTGGCCGCGTCCGTGGGCGTGGAGGCGCGCAGATCGGCGACGAGGTCGAGCAGCGGATTGTCCGGCTCGTGGCCGATCGCCGAGACCACCGGCGTACGGCAGGCGGCCACCGCGCGCACCAGCTGCTCGTCGGAGAACGGCAGCAGATCCTCCACGCTGCCGCCGCCGCGCGCCACGATGATCACGTCCACCTCGTCGATGTCGTCCAGCTCCTTCACCGCCTGGACGACCCCCGGCACCGCGTGCACCCCCTGCACCGCCACATTGCGCACCTCGAAACGGACCGCGGGCCAGCGGTGCCGGGCGTTCTCCAGTACGTCCCGCTCGGCGGCCGAGGCGCGCCCGCACACCAGCCCGATCAGCTGCGGCAGGAACGGCAGCGGCTTCTTGCGCTCCGGCGCGAACAGACCCTCCCGCGCCAGCGACTTCTTCAGCTGCTCCAGCCTGGCCAGCAGCTCCCCGACCCCCACCGGCCGGATCTCGGCCGCCCGCAGCGACAGCTGCCCGCGCGGCGCGTACCACTCCGGCTTGCAGTGCACGATCACCCGCGCACCCTCGCTCACCACGTCCGCCACCGCGTCGAACACCTGCCGGCGGCAGGTCACGCCCACGGAGATGTCGTACGACGGGTCCCGCAGGGTCAGGAACACCATGCCCGCGCCCGGCCGCCGCGACAGCTGGGTGATCTGCCCCTCGACCCACACCGCGCCGAGCCGGTCGATCCACCCTCCGATGAGCCGCGACACCTCGCTGACCGGCAGGGGCGCTTCCGCAGACGTTGTGACAGCCATGCCCGCGAGAGTAGTGCGCCGCACCGACAACGCACCGTGACCGCCCCGCGACCGCCCCTCCGCGCCGCCCCGCGACCGCCCCTTCGCGCCGCCCTGTGCCGCGCCGCGCTGGGTCCCGCTGCCGCCGCTGATCCGGACGGCAGGACCTGGCCCTTACGATGGACCGCATGACTGCTTCGCCTGGCCGCCGTGTCCTGCTCGCCGCCCCCCGGGGCTACTGCGCGGGTGTGGACCGCGCCGTGATCGCCGTCGAGAAGGCTCTCGAGCAGTACGGGCCCCCCGTCTACGTCCGGCACGAGATCGTGCACAACAAGTACGTCGTGCAGACCCTGGAGAAGAAGGGCGCCATCTTCGTCGAACGGACGGAGGAGGTCCCGCCGGGCAACATCGTGATGTTCTCCGCGCACGGCGTGGCGCCCGTCGTCCACGAGGAGGCCCGGCGCGGCCGGCTCGCCACCATCGACGCCACCTGCCCGCTGGTCACCAAGGTCCACAAGGAAGCGGTCCGGTTCGCCAAGGAGGACTACGACATCCTCCTGATCGGGCACGAGGGCCACGAGGAGGTCATCGGCACCTCCGGCGAAGCCCCCGAGCACATCCAGCTGGTCGACGGCCCCGGCGACGTGGAGAAGGTCGAGGTCCGCGACCCGAACAAGGTCGTCTGGCTCTCCCAGACCACGCTCAGCGTCGACGAGACCATGGAGACCGTCGACGCCCTCAAGGAGAAGTTCCCGCAGCTGGTATCGCCGCCCAGCGACGACATCTGCTACGCCACGCAGAACCGCCAGCTCGCGGTCAAGCAGATGGGCGCCCAGGCCGACCTGGTGATCGTGGTCGGCTCCCGCAACTCCTCCAACTCCAAGCGGCTGGTCGAGGTCGCCAAGCTCGCCGGCGCCCGCGAGGCCTACCTGGTGGACTTCGCCGACGAGATCGACGAGGCCTGGCTGGAGGGCGTCACCACGGTCGGCGTCACCTCGGGCGCCTCGGTGCCGGAGGTGCTGGTCGAGCAGGTGCTGGAGTGGCTCGCCCAGCGCGGCTTCGAGGACGTGGAGATCGTCAAGGCCGCCGAGGAGTCCATCACCTTCTCGCTGCCCAAGGAGCTGCGCCGCGACCTGCGCGAGGAGGCCGCCGCCCTGGTGGCCGAGCGCGGCGGCGCCGGGAGCGGCGAGCCCGCGGCCGAGTGACCCCGGCGGCCACCCCGGCCGTCACGGAAAGTGTCGCATCGTCACGGAGGGTGCTGGAGGTCACGGAGATCGACTCCGTGGCCTTCCGTGGTCCGTCGTAACGTAAGGCTATGCAGATCTTCGGCGTGGACATCGGCGGATCCGGGATCAAGGGCGCCCCGGTCGACCTGGACAAGGGGGACCTGGCGCAGGAGCGTCACAAGATCCTCACCCCGCACCCGGCCACGCCCGACGCGGTGGCCGACGGCGTCAAGCAGGTCGTCGACCACTTCGGCTGGACCGGCCCGGTCGGCATCACCTTCCCCGGCGTGGTCACCGACGGCGCCACCATCCGTACCGCCGCCAACGTCGACAAGAGCTGGGTCGACACCGACGCCCGCGTCCTGCTCGGGGACCGTCTCGGCGGCCTGCCGGTGACCGTGGTCAACGACGCGGACGCCGCCGGCATCGCCGAGATGCACTTCGGCGCCGGGCGCCACCGCCGGGGCACGGTCATCGTGCTGACCTTCGGCACCGGTATCGGCAGCGCCCTGTTCACGGACGGCGTCCTCGTCCCCAACACCGAGCTCGGCCATCTGGAGCTGCGCGGCCACGACGCGGAGAAGCGCGCCTCCAGCAAGGCCAAGGAGGACCACGACCTGTCCTGGGAGGAGTGGGCGCGCCGGGTGAAGAAGTACCTGGCCCACGTCGAGATGCTGTTCTCGCCGGAGCTGTTCATCATCGGCGGCGGCGTCAGCCGCAAGGCGCACAAGTTCCTGCCGCACCTCAAGGGCATCAAGGCCGAGATCGTCCCCGCCCAGTTGCAGAACAACGCGGGCATCGTAGGGGCGGCGATGCGGGCGGCCACCGGGGTCTGACCCGAACGACGACCGGGGGTCTGCCCCCGAGCGCCGGCGCCGGTACCCGGGTCCGCCCCTCGGACACTCCCGCGTGGATCACCCTCTCGCGCATCAACTCGGCCGGGACACCTCCGCGTGCGTCACCCCCCCGCGGGGATCCTCTGCGTACGCGTCCGGTCACCGGCGTACACGCCCTGACCCGGACCCGCGCCCTGCCCCGGCCCCGCGCCCGAACCCGGCCCTCCGCCCGGCCCTCCGCTCCCGGCCGATCATGCGCACCCGCCGCACCAGAACGATCACCCCCGCCGCCAGCGTCCCCCCGTACAGCCACCCGGCCTGGGTGGCGAGGCCGGTCACCAGCCCCATCAGCCTGCTGCCCGTGCTGCCGTCGCCCCGCTCGGCGACCGGCACCAGCCCCACCAGGAAGCCGACCGGCACCACCACCGGCGCCGCGAGCAGATCACCGCGCCGCACCCACAGGGCCGTCAGCGCGCACACCGGCAGGAACAGCACCCCGTAGACCGTCTGGGCCGCGCGCCCGAACAGCGCGCCGGCGAGCAGACCGAGCACCAGCAGCGCCGCGACACAGAAGAGCCCCGTGCCGAGCCCGGTGAGCCGGGGACCGGGAAACCGGCGGGCGACCGCGGCTGAGGTGGCAGCGGCTGGCCGGCGCTGTGCGGGACGCGGCGCGCGGGACGCCGGCCGGGGCGCTTGCGGGGACCGGGAGACGCCGCCCCCGGCGGCCCGCCCCGCCTGCGGAGGCACCGGCGTCGGCTTTCCGGCCACCTGACCCGGCTTCCTGGCCGCCGCCTGCCCCGGCGCACGGGCCGACGGCGGTGCCGCCCTGGCCTGCCGAGCGGCTCTGCCCGCCCCGGAAGGCCTGGCCTGCGGCCCGTCCCGTCGCGGCGGGTACTGCGCGGATCGCGTCCTCGGTTGCTCCACCGGACCAACTTAGGTCGGTTTATGTGTCGAATAGCCCGACAGACACGCCGGGGCGACGGCACGACCAGGCGTTCGATACGCCGCCGGGGTGGGCGCGGTCACGCCGTAGACTGGTGGATCGGCCCGCGCGGACCAGTCGGCCAGGCCGAGCAGCCCCCATCCTGACCAATCCTGATCCAGTCCTCATCCTCACGTACGGGAAGTTGCAACGTGTCGCTCACGATCGGAATCGTCGGTCTGCCGAATGTCGGCAAGTCGACCCTGTTCAACGCCCTGACCAAGAACGACGTGCTGGCGGCCAACTACCCGTTCGCCACCATCGAGCCGAACGTCGGCGTGGTCGGCGTCCCCGACCCCCGGCTGCAGAAGCTGGCGGAGATCTTCGGCTCGCAGCGGATCCTCCCGGCGACGGTCGACTTCGTGGACATCGCGGGCATCGTGCGCGGAGCCTCCGAGGGCGAGGGCCTGGGCAACAAGTTCCTGGCGAACATCCGTGAGTCCGACGCGATCTGCCAGGTCATCCGCGCCTTCAAGGACGAGAACGTCGTGCACGTGGACGGCAAGGTCTCGCCGAAGGACGACATCGAGACGATCAACACCGAGCTGATCCTGGCCGACCTGCAGACCATCGAGAAGGTCCTGCCGCGCCTGCAGAAGGAGTCGCGGATCAAGAAGGACGTGGCGCCCAAGGTCGAGGCGGTCGAGGAGGCCAAGGAGATCCTGGAGAAGGGCGACACCCTCTTCTCGCAGGGCATCGTCCAGGGCAGCGAGCGCGCCGAGCTCCTGCACGACCTGCACCTGCTCACCACCAAGCCGTTCCTCTATGTCTTCAACGTCGACGAGGACGAGCTGGTCGACGAGGACTTCAAGAACGAGCAGCGCGCGCTGGTCGCCCCCGCCGAGGCGATCTTCCTCAACGCCAAGCTGGAGGCGGACCTCGCCGAGCTGGACGAGGAGGAGGCCCTGGAGCTGCTCCAGTCCGTCGGCCAGGACGAGCCCGGCCTCGCCACCCTCGCCCGCGTCGGCTTCCAGACCCTCGGCCTGCAGACCTACCTCACCGCCGGCCCCAAGGAGACCCGCGCCTGGACCATCAAGAAGGGCGCGACCGCGCCGGAGGCCGCCGGAGTCATCCACACCGACTTCCAGAAGGGTTTCATCAAGGCAGAGGTCATCTCCTTCGACGACCTCGTCGAGGCCGGCTCGGTCGCCGAGGCCCGCGCCCGCGGCAAGGCCCGCATGGAGGGCAAGGACTACGTGATGCAGGACGGCGACGTGGTGGAGTTCCGCTTCAACGTCTGAGGGTTCGTCACGCCTCGCCGGCCGCTTCGGCGGGTGCGGCACGGCAAGGGGCCGGCTCACGGCAGAGCAGGCCCCTTGCCGTGCCCGCAGGGGTGCAGAGCCGGACATCCCGACGGGGCGGCCGGCGCCCGATCTTCGCACGCACGAGGAGATCGGCGGTGTCTTGATCTGGCCGGTGGCCACCGGCGTGACATCAGGTCCCGGCCCTAGTCTTGATCGCATGTCAGCGATCCGTCTTCTCGTGCTGGGCGCGGTGCGCCAGCACGGGCGGGCCCACGGCTACCAGGTGCGCAACGACCTGGAGTACTGGGGCGCGCACGAGTGGTCCAACGCCAAGCCGGGGTCGATCTACCACGCCCTGAAGCAGATGGCGAAGCAGGGGCTGCTGCACGCGCACGAGGTCGCGCCGTCCACGGCCGGCGGGCCTCCGCGCACGGAGTACGAGCTCACGGACAAGGGCACCGAGGAGTACTTCAGGCTGGTGCGCGAGGCGCTGACCTCGTACGACCAGAAGCCGGACGTCCTCGCCTCGGCACTCGGCTTCATCGTCGATCTGGAGCGCGAGGAGGCGCTGAAACTGCTGCGCGACCGGGTGCAGTCCATCCAGGAGTGGCGCAGGTCGGTCACCGAGTACTACCTGCCCGAGGGCGGACCCGGTCAGCTCGGGCACATCGGCGAGATCATGAACCTGTGGGTCCACTCGGCCGACGTCGGAGAGGTGTGGACCCGCGGGCTCATCGAGCGCATAGAGCGCGGTGCCTACACCTTCGCGGGTGAGGGCGAGCCGTTCCGTGAGACGCACGCCGTCCTCTCGCAAGGGGAGAGCAATCCCTACGCCACGGGGGAACGGCACCCGGAGGACGAACGGTGACGTGCTCCGCCTCCTCGGCAGGTGAACGGGCCGGTCGGCTTTCCCAGCTAATCAAGTTTGACCAGTGTGCGGTGCGGTGCTACTTTGTGCGGCCGAACAGTAGTCAAGCTTGACTACGCGACTCGAAGGAGACGCATGACCGACGCGATCGTCGTCGACGGCGTACGCAAGCGATACGGGGAGAAGGCCGCTCTGGACGATCTGCACCTGACGGTCGGACGCGGCACGGTCCATGGCCTGCTGGGTCCGAACGGTGCGGGCAAGACCACCACCGTGCGGGTGCTGACCACACTGCTGCGGCCGGACTCCGGACGCGCGACGGTGGCTGGGTACGACGTCGTGCGGCAGGCCGACCAGGTGCGCCGGCGCATCGGCCTGCTCGGCCAGCACGCAGCGCTGGACGAGGAGCTGGGCGGTCGGCAGAACCTGGAGATGTTCGGGCGCCTCTACCACCTGGGCGCCCGCCGCGCCCGGACCCGGGCCGGCGAACTGCTGGAGCGCTTCGGCCTCGCCGACACCGGCAGCAAGGCGGTCAAGCACTACAGCGGTGGCATGAGGCGGCGGCTCGACCTGGCCGCCTCGCTGATCACCGAGCCGGACGTGCTGTTCCTCGACGAGCCGACCACCGGGCTCGACCCGCGCAGCCGGGCCGAGGTGTGGGCCTCGGTGCGCTCTCTCGTGGGCGGTGGCACGACCGTACTGCTCACCACTCAGTATCTGGAGGAGGCCGACCAGCTGGCCGACCGCATCTCGGTGGTCGACCACGGCCGGGTCATCGCCGACGGCAGCGCCGACGAGCTGAAGGCCCGCACCGGCGGTGACCGCATCGACGTCGTCCTGCGCGACGCCGGTCAGCTGGGCACGGCGGTGGCGCTGCTGCCGATCGATGCCGATGACGTCTCGGTGGACGTCGACCGCCGCCTGTTCAGCGCTCCGGTCGCCGACCGGATGAGTGCGCTGACCCAGGTCGTACGGGCCCTGGAAGAGGCGGGCATCGAGGCCGAGGACATCGCGCTGCGCAGGCCGACGCTGGACGAGGTGTTCCTGCATCTGACGGGCCGTTCGGAGGACGCGGCGACGGACACTGTTCGAACCAGGGAGGTCGTATGAGCGCGGTCGGCGCAGTGGACACGGCACGCGGGGAGAGCGGCGGCAAGGTCGCGCTCGCCCTGAGCGACTCCTGGACGATGACGCGCCGGGAGCTGGCCCACTGGGCGCGGCAGCCGGTCCAGGTGGCCGTCAGCGTGGTCTTCCCCGTGATGATCCTGCTGATGTTCGGCTATCTGATCGGCGGCGGCCGGGGTGTCGAGGGGAAGTACATCGACTACCTGGTGCCCGGAACGCTCGCTCTCACCATGGCCTTCGGCCTGGAGAGCACGATGATCGCCGTCACGCAGGACCTCAACAAGGGCGTGATCGACCGGTTCCGCTCCATGCCTATGGCCAATGGCGCCGTACTGGTGGGCCGTTCGGTCGCGGACATGCTGCAGTCGGCGGTCGCACTCGCCGTGATGATCGGCGTCGGGTACGCGATCGGATGGCGGACACACTCCTCGGCGGGCCAGTTCATGGCGGCCGTGGGGCTGTTGCTGCTGTTCCGGTTCGCGATGCTGTGGATCGGCATCGAACTCGCGCTGGTCGCGGGCAAGCCGGAGATGGTGCAGGCCGTGCAGATCCTGGTCTGGCCCGTCGGCTTCCTCTCCAACGCCATCGCGACCCCCGAGTCCATGCCGGACTGGCTGGGCACGGTCGTCGAATGGAACCCCATGTCCCAGACCGCGACGGCGGTGCGCGAGCTGTTCAGCGGTCGCGGTGCCGACTCCGGCGAGATCTGGGCCGCTGTGATCTGGCCGCTTGCACTGTTCGCGGTGTTCTTCCCGCTGGCATTGCGGCGGTTCGGGGCCCTGAGCAAGTAACGGCGCACCCCCCGTTGCGCCCTGCTCAGTGGTGAGGG